>NZ_CALPCW010000002.1:0-221603 GCF_943193105.1 Limosilactobacillus agrestimuris | reverse complement strand
AAACAATGTTACCGAAAGTAATCTGAATAATGTTGTACTTAATTAAGTGATAAAGCCCATGATTAATCGCTAATGTTGCAAAGAAGACGATTATTAAGGCGAGAATTGCCGAGAAGAACCCAATAAACATTGATTCAGAAGTAAATAACCGCCGAATATCCTTCTTTCGTTCTCCGAGTGCCCGCAAGATTCCAATTTCCTTCGTTCGTTCTGAAACTGACATGTACATCGTCACAATGATCATCAATGCTGAAACTAATAAAGAAATTCCGGCAATTGCTGCCAAGAGAGTTGATGCCAACTTAACATAGGTGTTAACAGTCTTCAAAATCGATCCGACCGTCATTGCACCAAGGATCCGTTTATTCTGACTATTACGTAAGTTATTAATCTTGTCAGCAACAGTTTGTACCTGATCAAGATCCTTAACATTTACTGAAAGAAAGTTTGGTTGAACACTACCGTTAGCACTCCGGATCATCTTAACTAAGGTTGCAGAATTAAGCGATGTTCGAACACTAGTACCATTCGAGATTCCAGATACTTTAACATTGCCTTGAGCTTGAACCGGTTTCCCCGCATTATCAACCCAATTAAAACTAATTTGAACGTTCTTGCCGATCAATTGTTTATAATTTTTAGCACTACTTAATTGAATTGCTTGTTGTTTAGTAAGAACAATTTCACCATTTCCTGGTTTATGTCCTTTGGTGATGCCTCGAGTAGTAGTCGAATCGGTCCAGCTATCCAATGAAGTCCCACTCTGTTGAAGGTTTTCATACGATAATCGGTAGCTCGGTAACATATATCCCTTTTCTACTGATGAAACCCCCGCAATCTTCTTCACACGGTCAATCTCACTTTGTTTAATAAACATTGATTGAGGATCAGCCATCATATTTTGAGCAGACATTTGTAGCTGGTCCTGTGTCATCTTTTTCCCGCTTGTATTCTTCAAAACTGTCATGCTCCGCGGATTGGCTAATGAGTTAATCTGATCTTGCATATAACCATTTACCCCATTTCCTAACCCGCTAAACAAAAGAACCGCAAAAATCCCAATTGCAGTACCAAGCATGATTAGCGAATTCCGCCAAAAGTTATACATTAAGTGTTTAAATGCAGTTCGGTAACTTGCTAGTGCCCGGAGGACCCGTGATTGAAGTCGCTGTGGATCATCAGGAATTGGATAAGCTGGTCGAAGTCGCTCATCACCATCAATCTTACCGTCAACAAGGTGGACAATCCGTGTCCCGTGATCAGCCACTTCTTGAGAGTGAGTAACGGCAATCACCAATTTTCCATCCTTAGCAATATCATCCAACAGGGTTAATACTTCCTTAGTGTTTTCAGAATCGAGTGCCCCTGTTGGTTCATCAGCAATGATTAATTGTGGATCACTAGCTAACGCACGAGCGATCGCCACCCGCTGCTTTTGTCCCCCAGATAAGTGATTAGGATGCTTGTTAACTTGGTCAGCTAAGCCAACTCGTTCAAGTAACTCTAGTGCACGCTTTCGACGAGCATTCTTGTCCAAAGTTGTCATATCAAGGGCAATTAAAACATTATCAAGAACCGTTAAATGTGAAATCAGGTTATACGATTGGTAAATATAGCCAACAGTCGACCGCCGATAAGTATCTAGTTGCTTTTCCTTGCTATGATCGACCATCTTTCCGTCAACAATTACTTTCCCGGTGAAATTACGGTCAAGTCCACCAATGATGTTCATCAAAGTTGATTTCCCACCACCAGATTCACCAAGAATCGAGACAAATTCGCCACGTTCAAAAGAAAGATTAATCCCCTTTAGAACCGGAAATGCTTGTTTATCTAGGTAGTACGACTTGTGAATGTCCTTTAATTCTAAAAAGGCCATGACTTCCTCCTCATTTTCTATCTAAACGCTTATTATTAAATGATTATACCAAGATTTAAGTTTTTTCATAATTCCCCAAAAGGAATCTAAATTAAATCTTATTAACATTTCCCGGGAAATTATTGGTTGGTTTCCTCTTGTTTCAGCTTTCCATCCTCTAATTGATAAATTTTATCGGCAAATTGTCGTAAGCGAAGATCATGGGTTACCACAATCACTGCTTTATTTCGCTTAACCGCTAACTTCTTCAATAACCGACCCACCAGCTCAACTCTGTCACTATCTAGAGCTGAAGTTGGTTCATCGGCTAAGACAATTTGTGGTTCAGTATACAATGCTCGAGCAATCGCCACCCGTTGATTTTGACCCCCAGATAATTCAGCCGGGTATTGCTTTAATAGTTTTTCAATTCCAAGTTCTTCTAGTAGTTCATGAAATTCCTTTGGCTCTAAGTTGCCCTCCTTCTTCACCTGTTGGACTAACTTAAATTGGTCAGCAATATTTAGGTATGGCAGTAAGTTATATGATTGAAGGACAAAGCCGATTTTATTTAACCGAAACTGATCTCGCTCTTTATTCGATAGACTCAGAAAATCCTGACCATCAACAATCACCTTACCACTATCGGGTGTTTGTAACCCTCCAGCGATGGTTAGAAAAGTACTTTTTCCTGATCCTGATGGTCCTAAAACCAAGCATAGTTCACCAAGGTTTGCTGCAAAGTCAACGTCTTTTAATACGTGAACCTTACCGATGCCCTTACCAAAGGACTTATTTACATTTTCTAATTTAATTGCTGTTGTCATTTCTACCTCCTAACCGAGTGCTTTAGCAGGATCAATTTTCAAAATTAGCCTTACGGGTAATAGTGCTCCAACCATCCCTAAAATCACCATCACTACTGCAAGTAAGCCGATTAGTGGCCAATTCATTAAGATTGGCACAGCAGTCGGCAATATTAGCGATGTAAGTTCAGTTAGGATAACACCTCCTACATAACCAACCACTACCAGAATCAATGCCTGAGCCATCGTTGCCTTAACTAAGTGCTTCGCTGGAACTCCTTGAGCCCGGAGAACCGCAAAATGACTCATCTTTTGCATTGTTAAAATATACAGAAAGACTGCAATAATAATCAATGAAATTACCATTAAGAAGCCAATCATAAAGATAAAAGTCGTATTCTGAGCAGTATACCCCGGTAATTTTTCAATAAACTTTTGGACTGAATAACGTTGAAGCTGTGGAAAGGCACCTGTTAAGAGTTCTTGATTACTAATAACACCACTAGCTACTACGCTGTTGTTAATTCCTTTTAAGTCTCTCCAATCACTTAAACTACCGTAAACTACGGGAGAAATATTTAATTTAGCCCCACGACTGAAGCCAACAATTTGATAATTTTTTGAAGAATTAAGCATAATCTTTTGGCCTAAACGGTAACCCTGATCCTGTAAACTTTCATCGACAACTACTTCCTTGTTGTTCTGTGGACGATGACCACTCACTAGGTTCAATTTCTTTTGATAGATATACTGAGTCTCGTCCAGGCCAACAAATTGGACATTTTGTTTATTTCTTTCGTGATCAGTCGTTTTCATCACTACCGGGGTCACACCAATTAAAGCTGTATCGTTATCATTAAAATTTTTTATTTGTTCGCGGTTAATTAATGATTGGCTAAGATTATCGTTACTATTTTTATTTAAAAACACGGTTTCAGTATCCCAGCTCTTTATTGCTGCGGTGTTTTCATTAGCGAGTCCCAGCATCAGCCCCATTAAAATTATTATCAAGTAACTGATTAAGATGAACATCGCTAAAATCAAACCATAGCGTAGTTTTTCATGCATGATTTCCTTAATCGCTAAGAACATTTAGTTTTCCTCCTTAGTTAGTGGAACAATTGCTTGATAGTAACGCTTCAAAAGCTTTACAGACTGACTGGGCTTCTCTAAACATTCGCGAATTGTTTCATGACTCAAAAGCATAATTGCCCATTCATTAGCACTCTTTGGTCTCAAGTTACGGTTGCCAGCAATCTCAACAAGTTGTTCATTGATTTCAAAGTGAAGCTTCATCATTTCGTGATACTTACTCCCGTTCACAACGTTTACAAATGAAGAAACCTGCTGATAATAGTCCTCTGCTGATAGTTTTTGCTTACCAACAATTCCGGTATGGATCTCAATAACCGCTTGTTGGTAGAGGTAAATGTATGCTGTCTGAATATTTTCAAAGTACTTATAAAATGCACCCCGCGCAATTCCAGCATCCTTTACAATTCTTGCTACTTGAGCATCTGCAAGGCTATGACTACTAAATTCCTTTAAGAGAGCAGCCTCTATTTTTAACTGTTTCTCTTTTGGTAAATGCTGATATGTTGTACTTGGCATTGTTTTACGCCTCCTCAGTGACATCGTGTCATTTTAATTAGTTTCATCTTATAATTTAAAGTGACACCGTGTCAATAACATGATCAAAAAAAGAGACTGGATCAATTTCCCAGTCCCTAAATAAAATTCTAATTAAGCTTCTTCACCGGCTACCTTAACAACAGCCTTAGAAACACCCTTGATTCGACCGTTAACAAAGTCATCAACGTCCTTGAAATCAAATTCGTGTGAAAGCAATGGCAATACGTCAACCTTGCCTGAACCCATTAATGCGATAGCGTCCTCGAAGCAGTAAGGGTTAATGAAGGCCCCTTGAATAGTTAATTGCTTTT
Source organism: Limosilactobacillus agrestimuris (assembly GCF_943193105.1). Lineage (NCBI taxonomy): Bacteria > Bacillati > Bacillota > Bacilli > Lactobacillales > Lactobacillaceae > Limosilactobacillus > Limosilactobacillus agrestimuris. The sequence goes on along the minus strand of NZ_CALPCW010000002.1, from coordinate 216,996 downwards.
GGAAGACTTCGTAACTGTTAATGGAGAACTTATCATCTGGGTTACCCACACCGAACATCAATACTTGGCCACCACGAGCAGCTGCTTCAACGGCTTGTTCTTGAGTTTGTGGACGACCAACAGCCTCGATAACGATGTCATAAGTATCACGAGGAATTTCTTCACCCTTAGCAGTGTTGATGGTCTTGGCACCAAACTTATCGTGGTTTAATTTCAACTTATCTTCGGAAAGACCACTCAAAGTAACTTCCTTAACACCTTGTGCCAAGAGAGTTTGTACGAACAATTGACCCATGAAACCATCACCAATAACCAAAGCCTTTTGGTATGGGTGAAGAGTAAGCAAGTCAACACCGTGAACAGCACATGAAAGTGGTTCAGTAACAGCAGCAGCCTTCAATGAAAGACTGTCAGGAATTGGGTAAACAACCTTAGCAGGAGCAGTGAAGTAATCTTCAAAACCACCATCACGGGTAACACCAACTGCATCAAGGTGTTCACATAATTCTGGGCGTGAAGTCCGGCAGTACTTACATTCACCACAGTAAATGTTAGGGTCAACAGAAACACGGTCCCCAACCTTTACATTAGTAACTTCTGAACCAACCTTAGCAACTACACCAGAGTTTTCGTGTCCTAAAACAATTGGTGGAACAGCATCTGCAGAACCTGGTAACCCAGCGTAAAGGGCATGGTCAGTACCACAGATACCTGCATAAGCAGTGTGAACTAACACTTCATCAGGCTTGATTTCAGGCATGTCAACATCTTTAACTTCTAAGTTCTTAACAGCAGTTAATACAAGAGCTTTCATCATTAATACCTCGCTTGTGAAATCCTTCTTTTATCTTATGCGTTTGATTATAAGGGAATAATCATTTCGCTGTCAACCGGTTAACATAAATTTGCCATATCTTTTATAAAACTCTCACATTCTATTGTTGTTTTAGAAAGAATTAATTATTTTTATTAATTTTAAATTTTATTTTTGCTTTTTTGAAAGCGGTTCGATCCTTGTTAGGCCAACCAAAATTTGTCTTTTGAGGCTCCTCACCTCCCTAATAAAGCCCGTCAAATCGGCAATCTTCCATTGTCGTACATTATTTTTTATGTTAACCTAAAAAAGTAATCAATTTAAGTTAACCGATCTGTTCAATTTGTGTTAACAAAAAAAGATGAAAGGTGGATTTGGCGTGGACAACACAAAAAATCAACACCGTAAGCATCATTTAATTGAATATGCTAACGGTAAGTCTCTTGAAGAGATTAACGGAACTGTTAAGGTTCCACATGGTAAAGGTTTCTGGCGAACATTATTCGCTTATTCTGGTCCTGGTGCATTAGTTGCCGTGGGTTACATGGATCCCGGTAACTGGGCTACTTCAATCACCGGTGGTCAGAGTTTCCAATACACCTTAATGACTACTATCTTGATTTCAAGTTTGATTGCGATGTTACTTCAATACATGGCAGCTAAACTCGGGATCGTGAGTCAAATGGACTTGGCCCAGGCAACACGGGCCCGTACCGGTAAAGCATTAGGTGTTATTCTTTGGATTATGACTGAATTGGCAATCATGGCAACTGATATTGCCGAAGTTATTGGTGCCGCAATCGCTCTTAACTTACTGTTCCACATTCCGTTGATTCCATCAGTATTTATTACTGTTCTTGATGTTCTTGTATTGCTCTTATTAACAAAGATTGGTTTCCGGAAGATTGAAGCAATCGTTGCTTGCTTGATTCTAGTTATTTTATTTGTCTTTGCTTACCAAGTTGCATTGTCTCACCCTAACTGGGGTGCTGCTTTTGCGGGCTTGTTGCCTTCTACTAGGGCAATTGCAAAGTCACCAGAAATTGGTGGAATCACTCCATTAAGTGGTTCTTTAGGTATCATTGGTGCGACTGTTATGCCACACAACTTGTACCTTCACTCCGCAATTTCACAAACTCGTCAAATCGATCACAACGACTTGGACAGTATTCGCCAAACTGTTCGGTTTACAACTTGGGACTCTAACATTCAATTGTCATTGGCCTTCGTTGTTAACGCCTTACTATTAATCATGGGGGTTGCCGTATTTAAGACTGGTGCAGTTCAAGATAGTTCATTCTTTGGTCTTTACGATGCTTTGAACAACACTTCAATGCTTAGTAACCCAATCCTAATCGCAGTGGCTAAATCTGGTGTACTTTCAACACTGTTCGCTGTTGCCTTACTTGCTTCTGGTCAAAACTCAACCATTACTGGTACCTTAACTGGTCAAGTAATCATGGAAGGGTTCGTTCACATGAAGATGCCTCTTTGGGCACGTCGTCTTGTTACCCGGATCATTTCGGTTATCCCTGTTCTGATCTGTGTTGGTATGACTTCAGGTGAATCAACTATTCAACAACACACTGCTTTGAATCTTTTGATGGAAAATTCACAGGTCTTCTTGGCCTTTGCTCTTCCATTCTCAATGTTGCCATTACTAATGATGACCAACAGTGAAGTCGAAATGGGTGAGTTCCGTAACCGTTCATGGGTTAAGGTTTGTGGTTGGATTTCAGTTATTGCATTAACTTTCTTAAACCTTTACAACCTTCCTTCAACTTATGAAGGTTTCGATATTTGGTCAAAGGGTACTTCAGATGTATTAGCCTACATCACTATCGTTATTATCCTTGTTCTCTTAGCTTGGACATGTGTTGAATTATACCGTGGTGACAAGCGTTTTGCTGCTGAAGGTCGTGGATTTGGTCAAAAAGAAGAAAAGATGGCTGGTAACCATAACGATCTCGCTGAAGATTAACGATTCCTTTATCTTTCACTCATAATTTCTTCAAATTTTACCTGTATATTAGGAAGCATAAGATAACTCCTATATCTTTTCCTCCCTAAATAAAAGTAAAGATTAAATTAGGAGCTGGGTTTATCCCCGGCTCCTAATTTTTTGGTTTCAATTGTTGCTAATCCAGCTGATTACTCGGTTAAATGTTATAATATATCTTTGAAAATATAAATCTCATCCTTAACTCTGAGGTGAACTCATTGAATAACCAAAACAACAACGAACGCCCAACCCGTGTTCAACTATATGACTCAAATAATAATCGCCGTTCCTACCTTCATAAGGGAACAAAGAAGCCGAAGATGCCTCACTTTAACGGTAAGAATCGTCTTTTTAAAATTCTTCTTGCAATTTTATTAGCAATTCTCGTGATAATGATCATCGTCTTTTTAATTAAGCAACGTGATCCTGTTAATACTGATACTAATGACACTACCGTTTCCACTAGTAGCAAATCATCATCCCATAAGAAGAAGCACCACAAAAAGTATCATTCTTCTAGTACAACTGATGATGATAACCAGGATACCTACTCCTTCTCATACTCAACTGGAAATATTGGTGGCGGTTCACGAACCCAACACAGTAACCAGGGCCAACACCAAACTAACAATGGCAATGGTAATACGCATGATAATCAACCAAGTGCTCCACAACCAAGCCAAAATAATAACAATGGCGGAGATAATCACCAACAACCAAGTAACTCTGGCAATAGCCAAAGTAATAACAATGAAGCTAATAACGGTGGGCATCCTGCTTCTACCCCAGCACCAGCACCTGCTTCAAGTCCTAGTCACTAAAAATTTTTAAAAAGGGGGTTGCGCTCCGCTCTCCCAGTGATATAATCATAGACAATTAAAGGATATGCGCTTTAGTTACCCTCTACCAGGGAGTCGATGCCTAGGCTGGAAGCATCGTTGAGGATCTAACTTCTGTTGTACCACCTTTACTTATCATTCACCGAAATAAGGTGAGTCGGGTCGTGTCCGTTAATACACCTTAGAGAGGACGCTATTAGTACGTCCTGAACATGGGTGGAACCACGCTAATTATGAAATAATTGACGTCCCTAACGCTATTTAATTTAGTAGCGTTAGGGACGTTTTTTGTTTAACTACAAAGAAGGAGAGATTGTTTATGGCTCAAGTCGCTGTTATGTCACCAGATGGATCAGTTAAGAAGATCGATCGGGATTCAAAGGAAAGTTTACAAGCATTACGGAAGCTTTCAGCATTAATGTTGAAGGCAGCTTTAAAGCAAGAATTTAAGGGAATTCGTCTTGGTGAAGCTGTTGCCGATGAAGATGGCTTCCACGTTGATTCTGACAAGGATAACCAACAAGTTTCTGCTGATGAATTACCAGCTCTTGAAGATGTTATCAAGGGTCTTGCAAAGAACGATGCAAAGGTTGAATTTGTTGAAGTTGATCTTGAAGATGCTCTTGCTGAAGTTGAAGCTGATCCTTATTCAAGTGAATTGATTAAGGAAAGTGCTAAGGATGGTAAAGTTGCAATGTACCAACTTGGCGATGTTAAAGCTGTTGCTGATGCCGATATCCTCGTTTACGGTGACGTTGTTAAGAACCTTCGTCTTCTTTCCGTTGCTGGGGCTTACTGGAAGGGAATGTCTTCTAACCCAATGCTTCAACGGATCTACGGAACTGTCTTCTTCAAGAAGGATGCCCTAGAAGATGACTTAAAGAAGCGTCAAGAAGCTAAGGATCGTGATCACCGGGTTATCGGTAACCAACTTGACCTCTTCTTCGTTGATCCTAAGGTTGGTGCCGGTTTACCATACTGGATGCCAAAGGGTGCTACTATTCGTCGGACAATTGAACGTTACATCATTGACCGTGAAGTTGCGGATGGTTACAAGCACGTTTACACTCCAGTTTTGATGAACCTCGACGCCTACAAGACTTCTGGTCACTGGGAACACTACCGCGATGACATGTTCCCACCAATGGACATGGGTGATGGTGAAATGCTTGAATTACGGCCAATGAACTGCCCAAGTCACATCCAAGTATTTAAGCACCACATTCGTTCATACCGTGACCTTCCATTGCGGATTGCTGAACTTGGAATGATGCACCGTTATGAAAAGTCTGGTGCCCTTTCCGGCCTTCAACGGGTTCGTGAAATGACATTGAACGACGGTCACACATTCGTTGCCCTTGACCAAATTCGTTCAGAATTCGCTAAGATTTTGAAGTTAATCATGAGCGTTTACAAGGACTTTGATATTACTGATTACAGTTTCCGTCTTTCTCTTCGTGATCCAAAGAACACCAAGAAGTACTACGCTAACGATGAAATGTGGGAAAAGTCTCAATCAATGTTGAAGGCTGCCATGGACGACTTAAATCTTGACTACTACGAAGCAGAAGGTGAAGCTGCATTCTACGGTCCAAAGCTTGATATTCAAACTAAGACTGCTTTAGGAAACGACGAAACAATGTCAACCATCCAACTAGACTTCATGCTTCCAGAACGGTTTGGCTTAACCTATGTTGGTAACGATGGTCAAGAACACATGCCAGTTATGATTCACCGTGGTGTTGTTGGTACCATGGAACGGTTCATTGCTTACCTTACTGAAATTTACAAGGGTGCCTTCCCTACCTGGTTAGCTCCTGAACAAGTTCACATCATCCCCGTTAATGAAGATGCTCACGGTGAATATGCTGATGAACTTGCTAAGAAGTTCAAAGCTGCTAACATCCGTGTCGTTGTAGACCACCGGAACGAAAAGATGGGTTACAAGATTCGTGAAGCTCAAACTCAAAAGGTTCCATATACTCTTGTTGTCGGTGACGAAGAAAAGAACAACAATGGTGTTTCTGTACGGAAGTACGGTGAGAAGGAACAAAACGAAATGAGCCAAGATGCATTTATGAACGAAATTCTTGCTGATATTGCATCATACTCACGCGAAAAGTAAAGTTTGTGTAATTAAACATAAAAGAACGGTCAGCGAAAATTCGCTGACCGTTCTTTTATACTTTAAATTCCCTGCCACTGGCACTGCTTGATATCAACATGATTTTCGTCTTTAAATGGTACTCCCTCAGCTATTAACATCGGACGTTGATCAGTCCATCCCGGTACTAGTCTGCCAGTTGCTGTTACTACTCGGTGACAAGGATGCTTACCATAGCTAACGGACTTCCCAAGTGCTTTACCAACTAAGCGAGCGTTTCGTGGTCGCTCAATTATCTTAGCAATTTGACCATATGTGGCTACCCGTCCAAATGGGATAATATCAACAATGTTTAATACAGAACGCATAAATTGCTCATCAATCTTTACCATTCTAATTACCACTTTCTCTGGTTAACCGTGGAAGGAGTAGAAAAATAACTAAACCAATCAAAAAGAGAATACTCAATGATGCTGCTCCTACAGTTGACTTCCCCGTTAATTGGGTTACAAAGCCAACAATTACCGGTTCAAGAATCGCGGAAAATTTACCCAGAATATTATAAAAGCCAAAAAATTCGCTGCTTGAGTCTTTAGGAATTAGTTGACCAAAATAAGAGCGACTTAACGCTTGAAGTCCTCCTTGACTCGCCCCTACTAACACTGCAAGAACCCAAAAATCAGCTAACGATTTTAAATGTAGTGCATCTAGACAAATAAACAGGTAAACGATGATTCCTAATAAAATCGCTAACCGGTTAGATGTCTTTTGCGCTAGGAACCCGTATAAGATCGAAAAGGGAAACGCAATTAATTGAACCATAAGCAATACCAGCATTAACATGGTCGTTTCGATTCCTAAATCTTTTCCGATCGCGGTTGCCATTGTAAAAATAGTATCAACGCCATCAATATAAAAGGAGTAGGCCACAAGAAACCAGGAAATCTTTCGGTACCGTTTTATGTGGTGAAGCATTCTTCCTAAACGATGAAAACTATCCCTTACTGGATCAGTAACTGCCTGAACGTTATGGCTTTGGTGGCCGTACCTTAACAATAGCCATGCAAAAATGACCCACCAAATTGCTGCAAGGATAAAACTAAACTTAGCAATCCCGTAACTACTGAGAAGGCCATTAAAGTCACCAGACACTTGTGCAATGAGAAAAATAATAAATACAATCACACCACCAAGGTAGCCCATTCCGTAACCAGTAGTCGAAACTGCACCCATCTGCTGATCATCAGCAACATCCGTAAGAAAGCCGTCGTAAAACAGGTTTCCACCAGAGTAACCAATAATTGAAAAAACATAAATAAGCAGCAATACTCCCCACTGCTTTGGTGGAATTACTGCTAGGGCAAACGTCATTATAATTCCGATCCAGGTAAAAAAATTTAACCAGCGTCGTTTTGAGTTTGGGTAATCCGCTAATGCCCCGAGTAATGGCGCCATTAAAGAAACAACCAGCATCCCAAAACTATTTGCATACCCCCAAAGTGCCGTCGAATTGGCTGCATTAATACTGTTTTCACCTGCAATTGCCTTGAAATAAACTGGAAGAACAGCAGTTACCACTAAAATTCCGTAACCCGAATTAGCCCAGTCATAAAAGATCCATTGTCATTGTTGCTTAGTAAATTTCAAACAATTAACCCCACTTCTTAATCACTCCTGGAATTACCCGTCCTGCTGTAGGGGTTGGATAATGAAGTCCTAATATTTTTGCAAATGTTGGTCCTTCATCAACCAAGTGGGCCGTCTCAACCATTTTCCCTTGATTAATACTTGGCCCCGCAAAGATAGCTGTCGTGAAGTAATTTGGTTGGTTAGGACCATAACCATGAACAGCACGATAGCGATCATGAGTTCCCAGTGAGTTAGGATCAACCTTTTCAACAACTGCCGGTCGATTAACTTCATCTGTAAAGTAGTAACCAGGTTTAGCTTCAACAAGAAACGCACATCGAGGATCAGCGCCTAGTTTTACTGCTTCCGCTCCATCATAAATTCGTTCTACTCCTTCAACACCAGCGATTAACTGTTTTAGCTTGCTGAGGTTAACATAGTCCTTAGCATAGACATAGGTCTCACCATCACAGGTCTTAGCAGTGACTTGCCAATTATTCTTGTAAGTTGTTTTTCCTTTAATTGGAGTTAGTAACTCATGTTCTGCAAATACCATGTTAAGGTGGATCATTTTCTCAACATTAATCTGGTAGTGGTCCCCAAGAATTACAAAATCCGTATCACTGTACGTTCCCGCGTCTCGGCTTGCCTGAATAATTTTTGCTACACGACTGTCCAGGCGTTGAAGAGCAGCTTTAGCTTGTGGCGAACGAACCCCATTGCGGTGACGCATACTATCCATATCAACTAAGTGAATCAGCGTTAAATCTGGACGCTTATTTTTGATTGTATCTACCGCACATGCAGTTATAAAGTCATCAAGCCACGGTTGCTTAATTCCCCGCCGCAACTTTCCATAGCGGTGATTCATCTTATAAAGAAATAGTGGTGAACTGGCTTTAAGTGAAACTAAAACTTGGTTTGTCCAAATCCGGTTAGGAAAGATTTCCGCTAAATTATAATCAATCTTACTTCCGGCAGTAACCGGCCATAAGAAAGCTGCCGTTGTCAATCCAGATTGGCGAGCAACATCGTAAAGTGGCATTGCTTTAATATCTTTCCGGTACCAATACCAGTCAGGTGATTCTCGCCGTGGTTGGAGTTTAGTGTTATTTACAATCCCGTGAATTGCTGGATATTGACCAGTGATAATTGAAGTATGTGATGGGTAAGTTAATGTTGGGAAGATTCCCTTAACTCGTTTGACCCAGGTCCCTCTTTTGATTAATTGATCCAGGTGGGGAACAAATTCACGTAGCTCATTAAGATCCCGAAAGCCCATCGAATCAAGAGAAATTACTACTAACTTATGCAATGCCATTAATCCCATCCACTTTCTTTTTAAAGTCTTCCCTTCTATTTTAAGATAAAAAAGGCTAAATACGTAACTCTAACTATAAAATAATAAAAGTAATTCTTTATGAATTGCACCTAAAGCAAGCGGTTACAAAGAATAGCAATTTGATTCACAGCGTTTTTTAATGTAAAATTAAGATTCAGTTTTCTGTATTTTTTTGAAAGGAATCATCATTATGCAAAATCAGTTACCAAAGGGTAAAGAGCATGAGAAAACTCTCGGTCTCTTTGACCTTTCCATTTTAGGTATCGGCGCAATTATTGGTACGGGAATTCTAGTGTTAACTGGAATTGTCGCCGCAGAAGATTCTGGTCCCGCGATCGTCTTCTCCTTTTTAATTGCCGCGTTAGCTAGTGGATTAATTGGCCTCTGTTATTCTGAACTAACAACCAGTTTACCCAATTCTGGAAGTGCGTTTTTCTATGCATGGGTATCCATTGGTAAGTTTGTCGCATTTTTGGCTGGCTGGACTCTAATTGGAGTTTACGTTACCACTACGGCAACAGTTGCTAATGGTTGGACTGGTTACGTTCAATCATTTCTGGAAGTTATTGGGATCAACCTTCCTCACCGCTTCTTAGTTACCCCAGCTGCAGGTGGCTATGTTAACCTTCCTGCTGTTTTGATGATCTTTTTAATGACAATTATCCTAACCCGGGGAACGAGTGAGAGTAAGTTGATTAACAACTTCCTTGTTGGGGTCAAAATTTTTATTATCCTCCTATTCATTATTGTTAGCGTTTCTCACGTTAACCCAAGTAATTGGCACCCCTTCCTCCCATACGGTTATAAGGGAATCTTCACTGGTGCCTCCGCCGTCTTCTTCTCCTTCCTCGGCTTTGATGCATTAGCAACCTCGGCTGAAGATGCAAAAGACGTCGATAAAAATATTCCCCGGGCAATAATTTTATGTTTAGTAATCTCAACAACTCTCTACATCCTCGTTAGTCTTGTGATGACTGGGGTTGTTTCCTACACCAAATTAAATGTTTCAGAAGCCATGTCCTATGTCTTAATCGTTAAGGGACACAGCTTTGTTGCTGAAGTGGTTTCACTTGGAGCAGTCTTAGGGATCATGGCCGTCGTGTTTGCCTTTATTTACGCTGGCTCTAACATTCTTAAATCAATGAGTCGGAGTGCCTTTCTTCCTAAGGGACTTGCTAAGGTAAACGCTAAAACACAAAGTCCTAATCGTGCAATTTGGTTAGTTGGGATCTTCTCTGCCATTTTAGCGGGAGAATTTGACCTCCACTACTTAGCATTAATTGCTAATATTGGTTCACTAATGGTCTTTGCCTTAATTTCTTTAATCGTTATTATTCTTCGGTTACGTTACCCAGAACTTAAACGACCTTTCAAGGTACCATTTGACAAGACAATTCCAGTACTTTCAATCATCATTTGTATCGTCCTCCTTGTCAGCATTTCACTTACTGCCTGGTTGACATACCTTATCTGGATTGCCCTTGGACTAATCGTTTACTTCTGCTATTCACTTCGTCATGCGGGCGAATTTAACTTCACAAAAGAAGAATAATAAAAATGGTCAGGAAAAAATTTTCCTGACCATTTTTATTATTCCTTTAATTTTCGTTTGACCATTGTTGGATCAGCTTTTCCAGGATTTAATTCTACCAACTTACCTGAACCGCTATAAATAATCCACTCTGCAAGGTTAACGATATGATCACCAGCACGCTCAAGATAACGAATAACTGAAAGATAGTCGCCATAAGTCTTAACGTTTTGTCCAGCTTTAACTAACGCATCCATAATCGCATGTTGCTGCTGGACATAAATCAAATCAACCTTTAAATCTTCATTAGCAACCTCATAAGCCTTTTGTTCATCCGTATAAACATATGCATCAAGGACTCGTTCTAACATCTCGCGAACAATCATCATCATCTTTTCGATCTGTTCTTCAATTTCTTCATTGTGTTGTCGTTTACTTAGGTTAATGGCAGCACGCGCAATATGAGATGCGTAATCACCGAGTCGTTCAATGTCACTACTTGCCTTTAAGATACTAATAATCTTCCGAAAATCACTAGCAACCGGCTGCTGAAGAGCCATAAGTTTAAGAGCCTCTTTTTCGAGGTTAATTTCTTCATTATTAATTTTTGGATCGGCTTTCAAGACTTTATTAGCTAACTCCTTATCACTCTCCGTAAATGCTTTGGTAGCTTGATAAATCTGTTCGCTAGCGTCAATCCCCATTTCCATAAAGCGGCTCCGAAGACGCTTCAATTCATCATTAAAAATTGCACCCATTCTTTTGTCCTCCTAACCAAACTTACCACTCAAATAATCAGCAGTTTTTTTCTCGCGTGGGTTCATAAAGATCGTCGCCGTTTCATCAAATTCAATTAAGTGTCCCTGGTGCATAAAAGCAGTCCAATCGGCCGACCGGGACGCCTGTTGCATATTATGAGTCACCATAATAATTGTAAACTGCTCTTTTAATTGTACTAGGGTATCTTCAATTTGCGAAGTTGAGACCGGATCAAGAGCACTTGTTGGTTCATCCATTAAGATAATTTCTGGTCGAACTGCTAGTGTTCGGGCAATGCAAAGTCGCTGTTGTTGCCCTCCAGAAAGTGCAAGGGCACTCGCTTTTAATTGGTCCTTAACTTCGTCCCACAGTGCTGCTTGACGTAAACTTTCTTCGACGCGTTGGTCAAGCACTTTTCGATCCTTTTCACCTGCTAACCTAAGCCCATAAATCACATTTTCATAAATTGACATTGGAAACGGGGTTGGCTGTTGAAAAACCATCCCGATCTGTTGACGAACCCGGTAAACGTTCACTTTCGACTGGTTAATATTTACTCCATGAAAGTTAATTTCTCCCTTTACCGTCGCAAAATCATCATTCATTCGGTTAAGGCTCCGTAAAACAGTTGATTTTCCTGAACCAGAAGCACCAATTAAAGCAGTAATCTTATTTTTAGGAAACTTCAAGTTAATATCATGGGCCACATGTTTTTCGCCATACAAGACTTGAAGGTTCTTTGTTTCTAAGGCAGTACTTGTTTGCATACTCTTCTCCTTACTTTGTTAGTCGTTGTTTAATTCGGTGACCGACATGCCGGGCAACAAGGTTAAATAATAGTATTGTAATGATTAATACTGCAGCAGAACCATTGGAAACGGCTCGGGCATCCGGAACTAATCCTTCACTATTAACCTTCCAGATGTGAACAGCTAGCGTTTCTGCTGGTCGCATTGGATTTAAGAAACTTGTTGGACTAAAGGGATTCCAATCAGTATAACTAATGGCCGGGGAGCTTTGCCCAGCTGTATATATTAATGCGGCGGCTTCACCAAAAATTCGTCCAGCACTTAAAATCGCCCCGGTAATAATTCCTGGTAACGCCGCTGGAAGAACGATTTTAGTCGTTACTCGCCACTTTGACATTCCCAAACCAAGACCTGCTTGACGTTGTAAATACGGAACCTGCTGCAATGCATCTTCACAGCTCCGCGTTAAAATTGGTAGATTCAAAATCGTTAAAGCCAAAGCACCAGCTAATAACGAGAAATCAAGGCCAAATTGTAAAACAAAAACTAAGTAACCAAAGAGCCCAACCACTACAGATGGAAGTGAACTCAAGACTTCAATCGCTAACCGAAGCATCTGTGTCCACCTGTTTTGGGGTGCATATTCACTCAGGTAAATTGCTGCACAAAGCGCCAAGGGAACTGAAACAATTAGTGTAAGAACTACTAAATAAAGGGAGTTAAAAAGCTGATCACGGATTCCTCCACCCGCAGTAAATGATTCTGCATTAGTCGTTAGAAAGTGCCAGGAAATATGGGGAATTCCCATTGCTAAAATATAGATTAGTAGGCTGAGAATTATTAAACCAACTAACCCTGCCAGACCCAGAATTACTCCTGTTGCTATCTTATCAACTCGCTCTGGTCGCATTTACTTTGCCCCCTTCTTACTTGCTAAGCGCATTAATAGATTGAATGCCAAGGACATTACAAGAAGAATCAGTGCTAAAGACCACAGAGCGTTATTTGAAGCAGTACCCATTACGGTATTTCCAATTCCTGTCGTTAAAACACTCGTCAATGTCGCGGAAGATTCCATTAAGTTCTTAGGAATAACCGTTGTATTGCCAATCACCATCTGTACCGCTAACGCTTCACCAAAGGCGCGGGCCATTCCAAAGACCATCGCCGTTAATATTCCACTCTTAGCGCTGGGAATTATTACCCGGGAAATAGTTTGCCACCTAGTTGCGCCAAGTCCTGCTGATGCTTGCCGGTACTTTTGCGGTACCGCCTGTAAGCTATCAATTGTCATTGATGTCATTGTTGGTAAAATCATCAAAAAAAGAACACATGAGGCGGCTAGGATCCCAAAACCGGTTCCGCCAAATAGCTGTCGGAGATATGGAACGATCACGGTTAATCCAAGATACCCATACACCACTGACGGCATCCCAACCAGCAATTCAATTAATGGTTGAAAAAATTGATAAGTTTTCTTTGGTAATATCTCCGTGATCGCAATTGCAACCACTAACGCTAGTGGTAAGGCAACAATTCCTGATAAAACAGTCACACTGAATGACGTGATAATCATTGGCAATGCACCATAATGGTGGTGACTCGGCTGCCAATCGTTACTTGATAAAAAGTGCCAAACGGAAACCCCATTCTCCTTAAAGAGGGCGACTCCTTTAAAGGTCAGAAAAACTAAAATCGTCCCTACCAAGCCACCAATCAGAATAATCGCCAGGTAACTAATTAATTTACCAACCCATTCCTGCCTACTCTCAACTGATGGCTGGTTCAATCGCTTTTTTAAATCATCCATCGCTTACTCCTTCACCCTTGTTTCCCCACTTGCAGTTCGCTGAACTTTCATATCATGAATATTAATGTAATTTGCATCCTCAACTAATGTTTGTTGAATCTTCTTTGTCCGCATATAGTTGATAAATTCCCGAGTAGCCTTCGTCGTTTTCTTTTGAGTATACATATGTTCATAGGACCACAACTGCCACCGATTCGTTGTCACGTTCTTTGCAGTTGGCTTTACCCCGTCGATTTTTAACGGTTGAACATGCTTGTTAAGATAGGCAAACGAGATATAACTAATTGATCCCGGTGTATTCTTTACAATTTCCTTTACGGTTCCATTCGAGTCCTGCTCCTGAGCATTAATTGATCGTTCGCCTTTTTTCAAGACAACCTGCTCGAAAGCTACTCGAGTACCACTCCCTGCAGCACGATTAATCACTGTAATTGGCAAATTAGGACCACCAACTTGGGACCAGTTAGTTACTTTCCCCGTATAAATTTGTCGCAATTGTTTAAGTGAAAGATCGTCAATTCCTAATTGGGGATTAACTATTGGGACGATTCCCGAAACAGCAACAATATGATCAGTTAATTTTCTTTCATCGATCCCATCCTGCTGATCGGCAAAGATATCCGCTGCCCCAATATTGACTGCGCCGGCCTGTACCTGGCTTAAACCAGTTCCGGAACCACCACCCTGCACAGTAATGCTTGTTTGTGGTTTTACTTCTCGATAACTTTCAACTACCGCTTCCGTTAATGGCTGGAGGGCGGTCGAGCCAACAACTGTGACTTTCTCTTGAGGCGGTTGTTTTTGAGCGCTTACCCAACCAACACCCAAGCTAACAATAATTGTCGCTACAATAACTCCTGTAACTAATTTTTTCATCTTGTCTCCCTAGTTGTTTTCGTTAATTCCATATGGTACAAATAGAGAATATCAAGCCGATGTAAATTTTTTATCTTCGTATTGTAAAAGTTGTGTAAATTTTGGAGAAAAAAAATGACCAATAATTTTTTACTAATGAGTCAAAACACCGCCTTAGTTCAACAACTAACTCACCTCTGCAAAAAGGTCCAGTGGCAGTTCACACAAACTACCACCCCTACTGGACTAGTAGTGGAACTTGAAAAGCAAACAGCTACTGGGATTTGGTGGGATCTAGCCGACACAACATTAGATACCACAATTGCAACCATGACTTTAATTCGAGAACAAGTCCACGGTCCAATTACCATTTTTGTGCCAAAACTGACGGAAAGGCTCCAACGAAAACTTTATAAAGCATTGGTTGATGATATTATCGTTTTACCGTTCAACAACCAATTTTTTCTCCCGCTTATCAAGCAACGTCTCTGGCTATACCGTCACTTAAAACCGAAGACTACTACACCGACCCAAAAAGTTAGTCCCCATCAAACTGTCACAATCGGCAATTGGCAAATTAATTCACAAAATTACACTGTCACTAAAAATGGCAGTCTAGTTGATCTAACACCTAAAGAGTTTCAACTCCTCACTTACCTAGTTGACCACCATGATCAAGTCCTTAGCAGGGAGCAGTTGGTAAATGGTGTCTGGGGATACGATCTTCTCAACACTTCCCGAATCGTCGATATTCATATCAGTCACCTCCGCGATAAACTTGAAGATGATCCCCACCAGCCTCAGCACCTATTAACGGTCCGTGGCTTTGGCTATAAGCTAATAAAATAATAATTTTTATTTTCAGTTCCCCAAAAAGTGTAAAATAAAAGAAGATGGAGTTTTTGAAATATTTACAAAGGGGATCTGATTTAATGACTCGTTTTAAACAATCTGCATGTACTTCGATAATGGTTGGGAAAAAGGCCTCAATGGATGGTTCAACCTTTATCGCCCGAAACGAAGACCGAGTTTTAGCAATCGAGCCAAAGCGTTTCATTGTCCAGCCAGCAGTTTCTGGTCGAGATGAAACCTACGTCTCACCATACAATAAGCTCACCGTAAAATTGCCAGAAAATGGAATGCGCTATACCGCAACTCCAAGTGGTGACCAAAGTAAGGGTCCAAACGAAGAAGATGGCTTTAACGAAGCCAATGTTGGAGAAAGTGCAACCGAAAGTGTTTATGCCAACGATCGGGTCTTAGCTTATGATCCCTACGTCAAAAATGGTCTCGCTGAAGATTCAATGACTAACCTTGTCTTGCCATATATCCACAGTGCTCGAGAAGGGGTTGAATACCTTGGTAAGCTAATCGCTAAATACGGTTCTGCAGAATGTAACGGTGTCCAATTCAACGATCAAAATGAAGTCTGGTATATGGAAATTGCTACTGGACACCACTGGGTTGCCGTTCGAATTCCGGATGATTGCTATGCAGTAGCTGCAAACCAGATTGCTATTGAAAAAATTAACTTTGAAGATTCAGACAACTATATGTGGTCTGACGGAATTGAAGAATTTGTTAACCTCCACGGCCTAAATCCAGATAATGACCAATGGAATTTCCGCCACATCTTTGGTACTAACACCCAATTTGATCACCATTACAATACACCACGAGTTTGGTTCGCCCAACGTTACTTCAACACAGTTAAGACTGCAGATCAAACTCCTGAATCAGCAGATATGCCATTTATTCGAAAGCCAGAACGCAAGATCGCGGTTGAAGATATCCAGTATCTATTGAAGTCACACTACAACGAAACAAAGTATGATCCCCTAGGCGATGGATCTGAACATGATCGAAAAGTCTACCGGGCAATTTCTCTTTCCAGGACTGCCCAATCACATATTCTCCAAATGCGGAATAGTGTTGATCCAAAATACGCTGCCGTTCAATGGATTGAAATGGGGGTTCCTAGTTTCAATGCTTATGTTCCATTCTTTGCCAATGCAGATGACACCGACGCTTCATACCGTGAATTACCAGAGAAGATGGACTTAAAGAGTGCCTTTTGGCTTAATGAAGCCTTAGCAATGGTGGTTGAATCGCATTATAGCGACTTTAACCAAGCTGATCTCGACTTCCAAAAAGATCTCGGTGAATGGTGTCGCCGGAAGATCGAAGAAGTTGATGAACATGCAAAGAACCTTGAAGGGAAGCAACTGACAACCTACCTCACTGGCCAAAATCATGAAATTGCCAGTCACTGTAACGCTAAGGCTAAAGAACTACTTTTTGACTTAATCACTCAGGGTACGGAACTCTCTAACTTAACTTTTAAGATGGATCCTAATTTGTAAAATAAAGTCCCAAGTTCGACAAAATCGAACTTGGGACTTTTCCTATTCTTCTGCTAATGTGGTGTATGGATCTGGCAAGATAAGTCAGTAGCCTGTAGCTTATAAACTTGGACGTACGTTAAATGATCTTTCGGGAAAACAAAGTCAGTTGTTCCTGCATAGTGATTCATCATTAATTTTAATGCATCTTTTTTCTCGTTATTCGTTTCAAGGAGGGATACTTTTCCTTCCCCAAGAACACTTTGATAAGCCGCTGACCAATTAGAGGCAATGTTACCTCCTCGATGCAGTTGCTGACCACTATTTAATTCAAAGGCCGCATAATGTGTCTTTTGAATCAATTCATAACGACGCCCGTGAGGTCCTCCATGAAAATAAAACGTATACTGGCCGTTATTTTCCCCATAGGCAAAATGGACAGGAACAACGTAAACTCGCTCACCATCACGTAACCCTAAATGAATGGTATCACAGTGATCGAGCACCTGATTGATCATTTGAATATCAGTAACCGTATCCTTTTTACTCACTAGCATCGCCCTCTCATTGTTGCATTTACAACAAATATAACACATTTGCTATTTTTTGCAATTCCTCCTACCGGTGATTCCGTGTATGTTCGGCAAGATGAACTAAGTTAGTTACAAAATTATGTGTCTTGGCCTCGTAGTGATATTTTCGACCAAGTTTAACAAAATAGCCATTGATATAGTCAACTTCTACTGGTCGATTATGACTCATATCCTGGTACATTGATGGGTAGTGATGAGGATTACCAACCTTTGAAACATAATTGACGCTTTCTAGTTCTTCTTCCCGACTATTAACCAGTTGAACCCCGGCACGTTCACAAACGTCATATGCCTCATCAATTAACTGCCGAGATAATTCATCTGCTTTATCAAAAGAAGCATACTCACCCATTGTGATTTCAAACATCGTACATAGCGTATTCACAACAGAATTAAAGACTACTTTTGCCATTAATGTTCCCATAAAGTTTTCTTTTAATGATGGATTAAAGTTAGCTTTCTCCAATTGTTTCATTAATTGCTTAGTCTTTTCATCCGGCTTTTCAGTATAATTTGCCCAATTAGTCGTCCCCACTCCTGGTTTACCAACAAATTCAACTTCTCCTGGGCCCGTTAAGATCGTTGCAACCAGTGCTGTTCCGGCAACTAACTTTTCTTTAGGAAAGTACTTCAATAGTTTTTCAACATGTCCCATCCCGTTCATCGCCGTTAAAACATATTGATCCTTAAAGAAGTGTTGACACCGTTTCAGCATTTCATCCAACTGCATTTGCTTTAATTCAAAGAACACAAAGTCTGCATCAGTAGCTGTGTATTCTTCCGGTGTATAAACTTTGACTGGAACAAGATGTTTGTTTTGTCGCTCACGAGTAACATAAACGCCACCTTGCTTTTTCATTTGTTCATAGTGTGGTTGCCAACCTTCCACAAAATCGACTTCGTTTCCTGCTTCTTGTAGTAATACACCAAATCGGAGACCCATTGCTCCGGCACCAACAACTGTAAACTTCATAATCATGCAACTCCTTTTCTCAAATACGCAAGTTTGGTTGATAAGGTTTCACTTATTAACTAAAAAACGCCCTTAGATTATTTGACTAATCTAAGGACGTTTTCACGTGTTACCACCTTTTCATTCGTTAGCAGCTCACACCACTAACCTCAAATGTTCAACATTCATTGTTAAACACGGTAGCGATAATGGGCTACTCCCACCACAGATTACTAACTTCATCCTGGCACTCAAAGTGATTTTCATTAAAGTTGTGTTACCCCTTCTCACCAACCAGGAACTCTCTGCAAATACGAACTTTAATTACTCTTCTTATCAACGTGTTCTATAATTTATTTTTAATTGTATTTTAATTTAATTCGACTATTATAAATTGTCAATCATTTTTTAGAATTCCTTATTTATTACATCAAGCAACGCTTTAATTGTCATTAACAACGCTATTGAACTTATTTTTTCAAATAAAGCAAATATTTAGTTGACTTTAAAATGAGAATGTTCTAATATAACCACAATCAAATTTACAAATTGCTTTGAAAAGATGAGTAGTCTTAGAAAATCAGCACAGAGAGTTGCGTTAGATGAGAAGCAACCTGATGGATTTTGACGAAGATGGTCTTGGAGCTCTAAAGAACGATGAGCTACTTCTTAGTTAGTCGTTCACGATTGACGACCGATAAAACGTCTAGGTTTACTTTCGGGTGTACCTATTAAGGATCAGGTTGTGAAACCTGGTTAAATTAGGGTGGTAACACGTTAATTCTGAATAATGAAATTGACGTCCCTAGGAGAAGTTCAACTGCTTTTCCTAGGGACTTTTTTTATTTGCTCTAATCTCCTGAACTTATCTAAATCAAGAAAGGATGAATTTAACATGACTCAATTTACAACTCGTACTACTTCACCATTCCGCTATGATATCGTTGGTAGTTTTCTCCGCCCACAAGAACTGAAGGATGCCCGTGCAAAGTTTTCTCAAGGCAAGATTAGTCAAGCTGAACTTACTGAAGTAGAAGACCAATGCATTATCGATTTAATCCATAAGGAAGAAGCGGCCGGATTAAAAGCTGTTACTGATGGTGAATTTCGTCGAAGTTATTGGCACCTTGACTTCTTCTGGGGCCTTCAAGGTGTTAAGCACGTTAACCTTAAACATGGTTACTTCTTCCACGATGAAGAAACCCGGAATGATTCCGCTCAAGTTATTGGAAAAATTAGTGGTGAAAATCACCCATTTGTAAACTACTTCAAATTTGTCCGTGATCATGTTTCACATGGAACACAAGTTAAACAAACAATTCCGGCTCCTGCACAGTTTCTTGAAGAATTAATTCGTCCGGAAAACCAGGAAAGTGTTAAAGAAGTTTATCCTAACCTTGCCGACCTTGATCACGATGTGGCAAAGGCTTATCACCAAGTAATCGAAGACCTTTATGCTGCTGGCTGCCGAACTTTACAATTAGATGATTGTACTTGGGGAATTTCTGTTAATAACTTCGCTAACTTGAAAAGGAAGGATCCAAATGCAAATACCTCACAACTTAAAGAATTGCAAGAACGCTTCCTCCAAGTCAATAACGAAGCAATTGCAGACCTGCCTGATGATTTAACCATCAATACCCACATTTGCCGTGGTAACTACCATTCAACTTGGGCTGCTGCTGGTGGGTATGGTCCCGTTGCCGACACCTTATTCGCTCAAGAAAACGTTAATGCTTTTTATCTTGAATACGATTCCGAACGTGCTGGTGGCTTTGAACCGTTAGCAAAGGTTCCAGACAATAAATATGTTGTCCTTGGCCTTATTACCTCCAAGACCGGTGACCTTGAGGATCCAGAAGTAATTATTAACCGTATTAAAGAGGCGGCAAAATTCCATCCACTTGACCACCTTTGCTTAAGTCCTCAATGTGGCTTTGCGTCAACCGAAGAAGGAAATATCCTTACCGAGGAACAACAGTGGGCAAAGATTAACCTTGTTAAGGATATTGCCAAGCAAGTTTGGGACTAACTTTATCAAATACCAAATGAATATCTCCATATAAAAATTGAAGGGTGAGAAAAATTTTTTCTCATCCTTCAGCCTTTTTCTATACCAACTTACCAACAACCGGCAATCCTTTCAAAACTTTATCACCGTGGGGAGACTTATTATAAAGGACATCTGTTAAATCTTTTCCAGCAACATTGCCATGGTGCTTACCACCCTTCCAGGCATCCTTACCGGAAACATCATAAACCGTTCCCGAAACAGCAACATATGCTGGTTGACCATTTTCACCATTAAACTTCGCTAATTCTTCATGAGTAAACGTTTTTTCTTCCATTTTAATTAGCCTCCTTAACTTATGGTATTTTATACCAAATCTTACACTATCCATTCTCCAAGAACCAGTATTTTGCCTTAGATTGGGCAATTCTATAACACCTTTAAAGAAATTTAAGCTGTTATAATAAGGATAACAGTTTGAAAGGAGGTTCACTATGAAGAAGTATTTATTGTCAATCATCATCGCTGTCATGACGTTTTTCATTACTTTAACGATCACGGATAAACCTGCTCAAGCAATGACACAGAAGTCACTAAATAATCATGTCTACCTCGTTACCTTTATCAATTCAAATGGTTACACAACTGCCCATCAGTATGTCTTCTTCACAACTAATGGCAAGTCAGCCTACGTCAACGTTACTGATACCGATCAATCGGGTAAGCCAGTAGTTAATAAGGATTCCACTAAGGAGGAGAAGGCAGCTCCGAGAACAATTAATCGTTACCTTGTTGATCGTAAACTTCTTAATAAAGCCGCTAGCAAAAAATACTACAAGATTAAGGAAAATAAAGTTACGATCGATAATGGCTTAATTACCAAAAAATCTACCGGGAATATTGAAAAAGGCGGTAAAGTTGAAAAGTTTACCGTTAACTTCCCAGATGGTACCCAAAAGTATGATCGGGTTCTTTTCCAGATGGCCCAGCGAGATTACCAATACCGATAATGAATCTCACCCTCGTTCTGTTACTAATACCAGCTTGGCTTGTCACCATCAGTATTTGGCTTATTAACACCGAAATCTTTACGGGCATATGGATCAGGATTATCAATGATCTTTGCAACAAAATTACCAATTGATTTCCGTGAAACTTCTGTCCCCTTGAATGCTTCACCACGTTCCGTTGTTTCGTAATCAACTTCATCCTTATTCGTTAACCAAGCGGGACGAATAATAGTATAGTCAAGATCAGAAGCGGAAATGACATCGGCCGCACTCCGATAGGTACCAAGATAGCTATCCTTTTGACCACCACCAAGTTCAGCATTATTCCACTCGCCAAACTTTCCGGGAACTTCATCGTAGATCCCGATTGACGAAATCCAAACGAGTTGCTTTACCCCGTGCTTATCCATCGCATTAACGATGTTTTCGGCTTGCTGTTTAATTTCGGGGTTCCGCAAATTGGCGTAAACGACATCTGCTTTAGCAACTGCGGCATCAAGTTCAGCTTGTTTTAAAGTATCACCCTTAATAACTGTTTCGCGGTTTTCATCAATATTCTTCAAGTTTTGAGGATGGCGAGTATAAAGTAAAAGATGATCATCACTATTTGCCAGTAAGGCATCAATTGCATGTCCAGCAATTTGACCAGTGGCGCCTAAAATTAATACTTGTTTTGTCATTTTATCTTCCTCCTAATCGCTAATTCACCTTTAATTATAATTAGCACTCAGCTTATTAAAAGTAAGCACTTTCTCGTAAGATAGTTACCTAAAAGTAACATTCACTTTATTATCAAGCAGAAAATAACCTAACAAGTTTTTAGCAAATTGGCCGAATTAGTGTTTTCCCCACTCCTGCATCCCCTCAACTACCATTCGCAAATCTTTTCCGCGTTCAGTTAGTGAGTATTCAGTTTTCGGCGGGGTAACCGGATAAACCTTTTTTGTAATCAGACCATCTTGTTCCAATTCTTTTAATTGTAAAGCCAGCATTCGTCGCGAACAGTCAGGAATAAGCCTTTGCAATTCACTGAATCGACAAACGGGATATTTTAAGAGCATGTAAATAATAACGCTCTTCCACTTTCCCGATATTTGCTTCAACGTCTTTTCAATTGAGCATTGGCTAGTTTGGTTTGTCATTAACACCATTCCCTTCGCACTAGTAGGTGAAAAAATTTTCCCTTCTTGTATCCCAATTGGCATTTAGTTACTATTAGTAAGTGAAATCTCAGCAAATAAATTATTATAAGGAGGAATTATTATGCAATCAAAATTCAACGAAATCAGTGCTAAGCGTCGTTCAATCTATGCCCTCGGTGACAACATTACTATATCCCCAGACGAAATTTTCGACCTAGTTAAAACTACGGTTCGTAATTCACCAAGTGCCTTTAATAGTCAAACTGTTCGTGCAGTCGTCCTCTTCGGTAAGAATTCCGATAAGGTCTGGGACATCGTTGAAGAGACTCTCCAGAATATTGTTAAGGATCCCGCTGCTTTTCAGAAGAACAAGGACAAGATCGCAACATTCCGTGCTGGTTACGGGACGATCCTTTTCCTTACTGACACCAAGATTGTTCACCAATTAGAGGAACAATTCCCAAGTTATGCTGATAACTTTAAGGATTGGTCAGAACAGGCCCTTGGTGGTGCCCAACAAGCCGTTTGGACCGCCCTTGCAGAACATAATATTGGTGCTAGTCTGCAACACTATAATCCACTGATTGACGAAGCTATTCACCAAGCATTCGATCTTCCCGAAACATGGAAACTTCGTGCTGAAATGCCATTTGGTTCAATCGAGGCCCCTGCCGGTGAAAAGGACTACCTTGATGACAAAGCCGTTTTCAAACTAATTAAATAGTTCACCAACCCCTCTTCTCTCTTTCATAATATAATGAAAGTATGAAGGGAGGTCTTTCTTTGACCAAAATGTTTAATACTGGCGCCGATTACGCGCTTTCCATCATTGGCGGTAAATGGAAGCCGGTGATCCTTTACCTGCTAGCTAACCACCCCCGACGGACCGGAGAACTAGTCAAGCAGCTTGGAACATCGCACAAGGTTCTTAGCGATCAACTTCGCGAACTTAGCGATGCGGGAATTGTAGCCCGGAAAAGTTTTAACACCATTCCACCACACGTTGAGTACCGATTAACCCCCGAAGGAGAGAACCTCTACGCCGCCCTCCGTTACCTTAACTACTGGGGTGAGCAACAGGTTGCGTCCGATCCGAATATTAAAATCATGTGTACCGATAAAATGAAAGAACTCGGTGAGGAGGGCCTTTGTGTTGTTACTAAGCAGCACTTCCACCACTGGAAACAAGAGATTGTTAGATAATAATCTCTAGATCACAATGCCTGGATAAACTTATCAACGATTGGCTTTACTGGCTGGTCCTTTCGCCACACAACCATCGTTTGGGTATCCCAGCGCGAATAATCAACTAACCGCAACTGTTGATTCGAAAAGACTTGGCCGATCGATTGTGGAACAAGAGCAACTCCCATCCCCTGATCAGCCCAGTGAATTGCCGTCCGAGCATCATCACACTTGACCGCATAAAACGGTCGCAACCCATTTTGGGCAAAGCTCTCGTTAAACATTGATTCAAAACGTCGATAAAGGATCAATGGCTGCTGGCTAATTTCCTTTAAACTTAATTCGCCTTTTGGTAAGGCAAAGTACTGCGGGTTAGCGACCGCAACCATCCTGTCTTTGCCGATCTGTTTAGTCGCTAATCCCTGCATATTAAACGGTGCCCGGACAATTGCTAGATCAAGCAGGTTGTTATTAAGCTTATTGATTAAGGAGAACGTGTTTGCATCCGTGATTCGAATATTGACCTCTGGATAGTACTTGGTAAACTGACGAATTTTGGGATTGGGAATAATATTTCCCGCTGATGAAATAATTCCTAGGCGAATGCTTCCCATCGTTCCCTTACTTTCACGTTTCAGTTCCTCTTCAGCGTTTGTCGCTAAGTTAACGATCTGTTGAGCATAGCAATAAAAACTTTTTCCTGCGTTGGTTAACTCTAAGCCATGCGGTTTACGCGTGAAAAGATTAACGCCAACTTCTTTTTCCAGCTGCTTAATTTGGTACGACAATGGTGGCTGAGTTGTATACAATAGCTTAGCTGCGGCTGTAATTTGATGTTCTTGGGCGACTACGAGGAAACTACGAAGCTGCTTAATATTCATAATTAGTCTTCTCCCATATACAATTTTTATATATTCCATATTTTAAATTAGTATTTTCTTTGTCACAAGATCCCGATTAGAATTTTAAACTAGATATTCTAAAAATTAATAGAGAGGATCAATACTAATCATGAAAGAGTATGAGCCGAAGCATGGGGCACCGAAGACCAAAAGCCATTTACTTCGGTGGCTCGCGGTTGTTGTTTGCTTAGGAATTATCGTGACAGCTTTTCACGAGTTTCGAATCTGAAAAACATCAACGGATCAAGTTGTTGTCGGTAATAAAAAGGCCCTTCCTCAAAAACTAAAAGATAAACAACCATTCAGTATCCTAGTAATGGGGACCAACGTTGGTTCGCTTGGCCGGGGAACTTCCTATGCCGGGAATACTGATACGATGGAGTTAATCACCGTTAACCCCCAACGGAAAAAGATTTTAATGGTCGCCATTCCACGGGATATCTTGGTTAAGATTAATGCTAAGCAAGGTACCAAATACGCTAAGATTAATGCCGCTTATGCGATTGGTGGGCAAAGTTAGCTAAAAAGCAAGTATCAGAATTACTCGACGTCCCGGTCGACTACTATGCTTTGTTAAATATGGGAACCTTAAAGAAGGTTGTTAATGCTGTTGGTGGGGTTGACGTTGATAACCCATTTGCCTTTACTTATGAAGGTCACCACTTCAAGAAGGGAAAGCAACACCTTAACGGAAATGAAGCATTAAAGTATTCCCGGATGCGCTATGATGATCCAAATAATGATTACGGTCGGCAAAAGCGGGGTCAACAAATCCTTAGTTCAGCAATTGACTCGTTTAAGCAACACGGCTCAATTTCCGCTGCCAACAAAATCATCCTTGCGACTAAGGATGGGGTCCGGACTGACATGCCAATTAATAATATTGTTCCTTTGTACCTTAACTACCACAAGGCAATGGATAATACTGAACGGATCCATCTCCAAGGAAAGGATGCAATCATCGAAGGAACCAGTTTCCAAATTGCAACCCCAAAGGAAATGAACAAAACTTCTAAAGTTATTCGCTCATCCCTTGACCTTGATTCCACCACGGTTGATAATAATGAAACCGCAATGTACCACCAACAAACACACTGGAATGGTTATAATAAGCTTGCATTTAGACTTCCAAATAATGCTCGGTATAATGTTTTTGAATAGAAGCAAAAGACAAATAGCAAAAGGCTGGAAAAATGATTTTCCAGCCTCTTGCTGTTTTTATTTTGGATACTCTTTAATCCCGATCGAACATCAGGTGCATTCCCCCGTCACCTAATTTTTTCATTTGAGTAATATGGAATCGTTGATCAACGAAGGACCCAAGTGTATCAAATATCCCCTTCTTTTCTCGATCGCCAGAAATATATGGAGCCACAACTAGTGAAATTTGGTCTACCAGTTCCGCTTTAAGGAAGGCACCATTAATCAGCGCCCCACCACCGAGGACCATTGTTTTGATGCCAAAGTACTTTCGTAGTTTAACGAGTGATTCTGCAAAATCAATTTCTTGCTCACCACACACTAAGTACGGGATTTCCATTGATTGGAGAAAAGCAAGGTAACTCTTTGGTGCCTGTTTTGTAACAACTTCAATCGCCCGATTCTTTCTTCCGGCATACGGGAAATAATTCCTTTCCCAGCCAGCTCGTCCACGTCGGTCATAACTAACATCCCAGGTTTCTGACTGAATCCCATCTGGCACCCAATCTTGATACTCGATTTGCTGTCCATCGTATTTACTCAAATCTGGGTGGCCCTTGGCTGCATACATCACAATGGTATTACTGCCGTTCGCGTTCGCACTCCCTAGCTTAAATAATTGGTCATCATAGTAATCACCCGAAATTTTATCTCCCGGACGACCATCCCACTCACCATCAATTTTGCCGTCAATTGACGTGTACATATGAATAATTACTTTTGCCCGTTCCACTTCAATCACTCCTTTACCATCAGTCTACCCCTTTTCGTCGTAATAAAAAAAGCCGGAGAATTCTCACCCTCCAGCAACATCACTAAGTTAACCATTAGTCTTTTTAATATTTTTCCATGTAATAATTCCGGTTAAGAGTCCGGCAAAGATACCTAAGAGAACAGAACCGAGGATTACAATAACTCCAGGCATTACTCCCCACTTAATATCATAGCTTTGGTAAATAATTACCTGAGCAATAAATTCAATCACAGCGAAAATGATCCCCGTAATTATCCCCCGCCTAATAGCGATCTTTTGCTTTGCCTTCAGATCACTTGGACGAACTTCATTTACTAACACCCGTTGACGAATTGCAATAATGTAAAAGGACCAACTAACGATGATAAATAGTGCAAACAAACTAACGATCGCAAACCAAAATGCAACCTTATAACTAGCAACTATCGCAATTATAACTGACGCAAATAGAAGAAATGGTGCAAATAAGGTCAGTAATAAATAACCGGAATTACCGAGCCGGTCAAGCTCTCGTTCTTGGTATTCATCAATTGGGCCAGTAATCCCATATGATAATTCCAGTAGACGATTGCGGAATGTTTTTTTAGTCATTTTGTTTCCTCCCAAAAAAGTGAATTTAAATCGGTCTTCAATGCAATTGCTAACCGTCGACAAAGATCTAATGACGGGTTATATTTATCACTCTCAATCAAACTAATTGTTTGTCGTGCAACACCAATCTCCTGTGCTAATTCAAATTGCGATAACTGTTGTTGCTTACGGTATTGACGAACCCTGTTCAATAATAGTGCCGCCTCCTTTTGTCATATATAGATGACATCATTTGATAATTATATTACTAGAGTACAATATAGATGTCAATTATATATGACATATTTGAGTAAAATAATAAAGGTAAGAAAAAATGAAACTTTTTCTTATCCTTAATCTATTAATAGTTACCGAATTTATAAAGTCTAATCGCAGAAATTTTAATGATTACCAACCGCACTATTTAATTTTTGCCGATTGAAGAGATAAATTATGATAATTAACGGGATGATTATTAACATTACGGGATAGAACCACTTTACGGGCATCGTACTATCAATGATTCCACCAAGAATTGGTCCTAAAGTCATCCCAATATCAAGTCCCAAGAAGAAAGTTGAACTAGCTAATCCTCGTTCACTTTCGGGCGCCAACATCATTGCGGTCGACTGACAAACCGAGTAAATCAGGCCATAACCAAATGCCATCCCCGCAGCAGCGAGCGCCATTTCAATATTCGTCCTCATAATAGCAAGCATAATCAGGTAAAAGATGGTCGCAACTGTACTCGTGATTAACCATGGACCAAAGCGAACAGTATCAAACTGGTTCCGTAAAAATAGCCGAATAGCTAAGAGGACAATCGCATAAATCAGGAAATATGAACCCACAGCAATTGGTAAATGCCGCTGTTCCGTATAAGCAACAATATCCGCCTGCGTGGCAAAATACGGGATGGCGAATAATGCAGTTAATGCAGCAACCGGCAATGAATCACGCTGGATAATTTTCAAGTGAAATTTCTTTTTCTTTTCACTTTGCGGTTGAACTTTTGGTTGTGCACGATTACCCACAAATTGAACCGTCACCACAACCATTAACGCTGCTAATGCGGAAATAATGATCGCTGCCCGGTAACCGATTATCCGGTACAAGTTAATGGAGACAGCCGGGGCAAACGCCATCGCTAACGCATTCATTAGACCGTAAAAACTCATCGCTTCACCAACGTGGTTCAACGGGACTAAGTAAGAAAGCCAGGTTGTCATACAAACGGTACACAGTACATAACCGAGACCGTTAATTAACCGAAAAACAAGCAGAAGGCCACTATTGGGCGTGATCACGTAACCCATGACCCCCACAAAACATAGTAGACCACCAATGGAAGCTAACCTGTACTTCGAATAGTGATCCGTCATATTTCCGGCAATTGGACGGAGAAACATTGCGACAATGCTCATCATCCCCACAATAATTCCCGCGAACGCACTTGAAGCCCCTAACTCTTGGGCATACCCATTAATCAATGGATTACAGTACATATTACTAAAAATAAAGAAGAACGACGCTGCCATTACAAGGACAACATCTTTAGTAAAGATTGATTCTTTTTTCGCCATTCAGTTTCGGCCTCTTTCTGATGATTTAGTATTCATTATAGACTAATCATAAAGATTTGAAGCCAAAGTATGTTCATTATAGAGTAATAATTCCTGGTTTCACTTCTGGGTCGTGGTTGGCAAGTGTTGCAATATTATTACTTTCTTGAGATTTTTGTTTAACCCAGTTAAGTGAGTTAGCTGCTTCCTGGCGATTAATTACTACTCCTGGCGTTAGGCCTTCCTTCCACGACTTAGCAGCATAACCAACACCTGCAGCTAATAGCATGTATTGATTGGTATTATAACTTTGAATAATGGTTGCCGATAAACCTGCACTATGTCCTGGTACCCATACCTCTCTGATCGAACCGTCACCGAAGAGATCAAATGATCGTTGGTGGGGACCTTCACCAGTTTGCTAGTAAGCGAGTGTTCCCATTTTCACTCCCTTCCATTCATGCGGAAGGTAATGAAAATGATCAGTCCTGCCGGCGTGCCATTCCTCCTCACTTACTAATATTTGTTTAGCATCTTTTACTAATCGTAACCCATCAGCATGGTCGCAATGAAGGTGACTCATCAAGACATAATCAATATCTGAAGTCTGGTATCCTAACTTAGCTAATTGACAATCAATCGTTTCACCAGCTCGAAGATTGGCCTTATTAACTGGATATTGAAATGAAAGATTTCTAATCTGCCCCAACTTTGTTTGGTTTATTTTATTCCACCCCGTATCAATAAGAATTAGTCCCTTGGGATGCTCTATTAAATAAGCAGATACAGGGACACTGATTAAGTCGCTTTGAGGCCGAAGAAATCCCGTCCACGCTAATGGGCGATCCGTTGAATGATGAAAAGGGAGTGCCCTATCCACTGATATAATAGTATTCAATTATCATTTTTACTCATTGTGTGTAATAAGATCGATTAATCAGGGAGGTACTAATGAAACAAGATTTTCGAGTAGTAAAGACTACAAGACGAATTCAAATGGCTTTAATCAAAATGCTTCTTCATAAACCATTTGAAAAAGTTACAGTCATTGATTTAATTAAAATCGCTAAAATTAGTCGCCGAAGCTTCTATGTTCACTACACTGATAAATATGATTTATTAGCAAAAATAGAACAACAGATTATTCAAGAAATCCATTCGTCATTGGCAGAAGATCATCAACAACTCAAACCCGTAACTAGCTTTAAGGATCCCCAATTATTTAAGAATACGGAAGCAACTTTTCAGCGAATCCTTAGCGTGATTAACCAGCACCGTCAAAGTCTTGCCGTTCTTTTATCTAAAAATGGCGACTACCAATTTAAAAGCAAAATCTACAAATTAATCACAGACGAAATTAGCCATCGTTTATCTGACTATGGCGCCAAAATTAATACAGGAATCCCATCTGATTATGCTCAAGCAATTTTCGTCGGGAGTCTCATGGACCTAATGACTATCTGGATTCAAAAGAAAAGCCCTGAACCTATTCCCCAATTTTCAGCGCTTCTCACTAAGAGTCGGATGATTGCACCACTAGAATTGCTCAAATTCAACTAGTCTTTTAACTAAAAACAGCCGAGCAAAACTAAAATTTGCTCAGCTGTTTTTTCAATTTAATACTTTCCTTCTGGTTTTCATTTTTTATTGCAATGAATCCCATGCCGTCAACGTTACTGGTTCACTATCAGCAAGCTTCTTTAAGTCGTCACTTAAGTACTTCTTATTGATCACTGCTTCATAGGTGTATTGTTCGAACCAGTCTTGAGTCATAACAAAGTACCCATTATCACCGTTGTCCTTACCCCAACTGTTTTCGATCTTCCACCGGGTAGGTTCACCATTTTGAAGATCAAAACCAGTTAGCGTCATTGCGTGAGAAACCATGGCTTGCTTGGATTCAAGTCGGTCCTTCTTGTCCATGACAAAATCAACGTCTAACAATTGGGCACGTTGGAACAACTTGGCGTCCATTAAGCCACGCTTCCGGTCCATTTGTTGAAGAACATCGTTACCAACCCAAACAGTTTCCCCGGCCTTCAACTGCTTCATTGCGGTTTCTTGGAGGTACTTGAATGGAACGTTAACGAACTTAATTGGAATTCCACCAGCAACACTATCTTGAGTCGGCATTGCATAAACCTTGTTGTATTCATGATCTGGCGCGTTCGTAATGACAACATAATCATTCAGGTTTGTGTCAAAGTATTCCCGGTAGAACTTCAATGGTGTTAGTCCGAGAATCTGGTGGAACTTCTTATCGTCGTCGCGAAATTCAAGGTCAAACTTTGTTGGTGGCTCACCAAATGAGTAAGCCGCAACCTTGTAAACATCAGCCATCATCCGTTGTTGGGCTTCGGCTAATTCTTTTTCGTCAGCACCATCATTAACCATGTGCCGTAATTCCAATGTATCCTTACGCATCAGGTAGTTCATTACTTCCGCAACATCACTAGTATCCCGCGTATTATGCGTGTCTGGCATTACATATTCCGGTACAACCCCGTACTTTTCAATGATCGAAGCAGCATTTGCCCATTGACCACCATCATTCAAAGCAAAGCTCAAATAAAAGTCAACTGTCCGGTCATGGAGTGGCTTCTTAGCAGTTTCAATGATCTTTTGGAAGTACATGTTTGCCCGTTCGATCCGGTCCCAAAAGAATAAGTAGTTTTGGGAAAGTTCGAAGTCCTTAAAATTATACTTCTTCGCAAACTTATGCCGCATCGTGTTTAGGGTCGCAAATGACCAGCACCGACCACTGTGCCGTTGGTTACTTGGCTTCCCGGTTTTAATTTCATAGGAAAATGCCCGGTGGAGGCGTTGACTAGCTGTTGGATCTTCACTTGCATTCTTGATCCCGTTCTTTTGAACCGCTCGTGCAATTACTTCTGCATCTTTCCGGTCATGAAAGATCTTTTGATACTTTTTAACCATTTCTGTGGTTAAATGTTTTTCTTCTGTCACAATAATCCCTTCTTCTATTAATCTCTACGGTGACTATTACTCTTTAATCATAACTCACTTCTTCGTTGGTCGTCTATTAATTGCCCCAAGAAGTGTTATCGCTTTCTTGAAATTAATTTAACGGTTAAAATTGTACTAAGTGATAGAAAAGGAGGAATTATAATGAGTAAAGTATTTGTTGTCGGTGGCTCTGGCCGGGTTGCAACAGACCTAATTAAGGACCTCGTTGAAAATGGTAATGAAGTGGTTGCGGGCTCACGTAACCCAGAAAAAATTATCAAACTTGATGGTGTTTCAGCAGTCAAGCTTGATCTTAATGCTGAAATGGAAGAAATCGCTAAGATCATGGATGGTTGCGATGTGGTTTACTTCGTTGCTGGTTCACGAGGCAAGGATCTCCTCCAAACAGATGCGTTTGGTGCCGTTAAGACAATGATGGCTGCCGAACGTGATGGCATCGAACGTTACATTATGTTGAGCTCAATGTACGCTCTTCAGCCGCAAATGTGGTCAAAGTACAAGGCCCTCGCCGATATCACCGACTACAACATTGCGAAGTTCTTTGCGGACAACTACCTTATTCATAACACAAAGTTAGCCTACACCATTGTTCAACCGGCATCCCTTACTGAAGAACCGGGAACAGGAATGGTTACGTTTGGTGACGGTAAGGATACGACCAACCCAATTCCTGACGTTGCGAAGGTTCTTGCTGATACCCTCAAGTACAAGGACACCATCGGTCACATCATTATGATGCGTTCCGGTAAGACGCCAATTGACGACGCACTAAGCAACGTCGGCGATCCAGTTGCCTACAATAATGCTGGCTTGGCGGACTAAAAATTACTAAAACTATTAACTCCTAAAAAGAGGGGAGCGTGACAGAAGTCATTTATGACTTCGTCTTCACGCCCCCGCAAGCACAAATAGAGCTCCAGAGTTCGGATTTTCCGAGCTCTGAAGCTCATTTGTGTACTGCGCTGTTCGTGCTTTATCTATATAATAGGGCTTATATCACAGCCCCCTCTTTAATTTTAATCCCATCAAATGATTAACAATTCATCTGTGAAATTTTATTTTAAATAATTTTTCCTCCTCAAATTATCAATTGATAATTACTACTTAATCTGTTTCTACCATATAGTCAACATAGTCAACAATTTTAAAACGATATTCTCATCCCATCTTCATATTGGTCTATATATTAAATGCCAATTTGTCTTTATTTTTTGCAGGATAAGATTTAATTAGTACAGTTTAATTATCAGCTGATATAAATTATTTAATAAAAATGGAGTGATAGTTGTGTTAAATAAAATAGAGTATCCAAATCCTCAAATGATCAGGACCAAATGGTTAGATCTAAATGGCGATTGAGCTTTTTTTATGGCTAAAAATGAAAACGATTACAAAAAATCATCCAAAGAAGTTTCCTGACAAAATAACTGTCCCATACAGTTACACTTTCAAGAAAGCTAACGTTGACGAGGATGATTACCATCCAGTTGTTTGGTACCAGAAACACTTTGACATGGCGATTAATAAGGCTCATCACTACCTCCTCCACTTTGAAGCAGTCGATTATCAATGCCAAATTTGGTTAAATGGTCACCTTATCGGAAGTCACATTGGTGGTCACACTCCTTTCACGCTCGATATTAGCAAATGGGTAGCTACTTCAAATACACTTGAAGTCCGGGTTGAAAATTTTAACGCCACCGATCAACCAATCGGAAAGCAAGCATAGAAGGATCATAATTTTCTTTGTTGGTACACCCGGACAATTGGTATCTGGCAAAATGTCTGGCTAGAGGAAACAGGAAACCTATATTTAGAGCAAGTTAGGATGCTTCCTCACATTCACCAAGCCCAGTTGGAAATTGATGCTAAGTTAAATGCCCCCGCAACCGCTACTCTTCAGGCAGCGATTAGTTTTCAGGAACACCCAATCACTACTGCTACTTGTACAACGATTAATGGACGGGCACACTTTGCGGTCGATATTAGTAACGACGATCCTAATTTCCGCCTACATTACTGGTCCCCAGATGAACCGAACCTTTATGACGTTACTTTTAAGGTTATTGAAGATCATTCAGTTACTGACACCGTCTATTCGTATTTTGGAATGCGACAAATCGAAACACGAAATTATTCTGTTTACCTTAACGATCAGGGTCTTTATCAGAAACTAATCTTAAACCAGGGCTACTATCCTAACGCTGGTTTAACCGGTTCGGTAGAAGATTACAAATCTGATCTTACCAGACTTAAGGCAATGGGCTTTAACGGTAACCGGATCCACCAGCACGTTGAAAGTCACCGAATGCTCTACCTTTGTGATCAACTAGGAGTTCTTGCTTGGGCAGAATTCCCGAGCTCCTTTAGCTTTTCACCAACCATGATGAAACACATGCTGAATGAACTTCCCGCTTTCATCGCTAAGCACTTTAACCACCCAAGTGTAATTGCATATGTCCTTATGAATGAATCATGGGGCGTTAACGAAATTGCCCATAACCGCGAAGAACAGGCATTCGCTGACAGCTTATATTACCTCACTAAAGGATTTGATAGCTCTCGCCTCGTCATCGCTAATGATGGTTGGGAACAGGTCAAGACAGACCTTTGCACAATCCACGACTATAATGGTGACCTCCAATCCTTGCTGGCTAGTTACCAAGACCAGTCCAGGATATTCACCGGTAGTCCATCCCTCACCAGTGGTAGACGAGTATTCTGCGATCACTATGAGCACCAAGACATGCCATTTATGATTAGTGAATACGGTGGAATTGCCTATGAAGAAAATGCCCAGCAAGAATCGTGGGGCTACGGCAAACGAATGGAATCCAAAAAGGCTGTTATTGATAAGATCAGGCAACTCACCAATGCAGTGATGAGCATTCCTGACTGTGTTGGCTTCTGCTACACCCAACTATCTGACGTGGAGCAAGAAGTTAACGGTCTCTTGGACCACGATCATCAATATAAGTTCGATCCGGAAGTCATTAGGAAAATAATGACCGCTACGCACCAAAATGGTTTTGATTTTAATTAGGAGATTACAATGGAAAATCAAGTTAATTCACAACATGTTTCGATATCAGAATATCTCGCCTACTTCTCGTACGGCTTTGGTCAATGTTTTAGTTTTGGAATCATCGGTAGCTTTATTTTGATCTACTACACCGATATTGTCGGTATCTCATCCGTTATTGCCAGTGCGATCTTCCTGATCGCCCGACTTTGGGACGCAATTTTTGACCCAATCGTTTCCGGTTGGATTGATGCCCATAAGTCAACTAAGGGGAAGTTTCGTAAATACATGCACTTTGCCCCAATTTTCGTGATCACTTCTACGATTCTCTGTTTCGTTAATCCAGACATTAGTCTAGCAGGAAAAATTGTCTACGCTGCGGTAACCTACATTCTCTGGGGAACCTGCTACGCCTTCTCGGATATTCCCTTCTGGTCTCTTTCAACCGTAATTTCAAAGAGCGGTCAAGCACGAACTAACTTAATTACCACCGCTAACCTGGGTGCTTTCGGTGGAATTGGAATGGTCAGTTTAGTTTTGCCACTAATGCTTGCCTACTTTAATCAACATGGTTCACCCCAAACTAGTTACTTAATCTCCGTTAGTATCCTGATGCTGTTTGGCTTTGTCCTCATGGAGTTAGGATACAAGTTTACAAAGGAACGGGTTGTTGCCAAGAAGGCTGAAAAACTTGCAGCTCGTGATATTTGGGAAACCGTAAAGGCAAATAAATACATGCTAATGATCCTGATCCTCTTCTTCCTCAAGATTGCGATGGAAATGGTTAACAACATTATTATCTACTTCTTCACCTACAACATGTTTAACGCCAAATTCATGAGTATCTACGGGTTAATCGGAACTTTCAGTGCCCTTGGATTCTTCTTTATTCCTCTCTTAACTAAACACTTTAAAAAGCTATATATTTTACGGGTGCTGTTAATCACCGACGTCATCGTCCGGATCTTCTTCTTCATGTCTGGTTACAAAAACGTTATCCTCGTCTTTATCTTCCTGGCAATTACCCAAACTCTTTACTCAGCTACTAGTCCAATTATTTCCGCAATGTTGGCCGAAACGGTTGAATACAGTGAAGTGAAAACCGGTAAGCGGTGTGAAGCGATCGTCTTTGGTGGTCAGACATTTGCTAGCAAAGTAGCAGCCGTTGCTGGTGCTACAACCGGACTTGTCCTTTCGTTCATCGGATACAAAGCCAATGCAGTTTAATCACAGACTACTCTAACAGGCATTTTTGTCATCGTTTCAATTATCCCAGCTATTGCTTCACTGCTACGTCTTCTCGTTCTTGCTAAATACAACTATACAGAAACCGAATTTCATAAGTGTCAAGCAATTCTTGAAAAGCGACAGGAAGAAGACTAGTTTGAATAGTAAACATATTAATTGGAGTTGATTAAGATGGATAACCGCAAACTAATTCATTCTGGAGATATTTATTCACCAGAAGATCCCACAATTCTTGCTGATCAAACCCAAGCAATGCTACCAATGTATGAATACAATCAAACCTTACCTACTGAGGGGCAGAAACGACAGGCGTTACTTAAAAAGATGTCTGCAGAAGTTGGGAAGGATTGCTATATTGAACCACCTTTCCATGCAAATTAGGGTGGTCACCACATTAAACTTTGTAACCATGTCTACGCTAATTTCAATCTTACAATTGCCGATGATACTTATGTAACCATTGGTGATAACACAATGATTGGCCCGAATGTCACTATGTCGTCTGCCACTCACCCAATTCTTCCTGAACTGCGAAAAAAGGGTTACCAATATAACCTCCCCATTAAAATTGGCAATAACTGCTGGCTTGGCGCTGGGGTAATCGTGCTTCCCGGTGTTACCATTGGCGACAATTCGGTTATCGGTGCTGGCGCTGTCGTCACCCGTGATATTCCGGCTAAGGTTGTTGCGATGGGCGTGCCGGCTAAGGTTTCTCGGCAAATTTCTGAACATGATCGTAAATTTTATTACCGTGATCGCCAGATCAATCCCCAACTTTTAAAATAAGATTAATGATTCACAAAGTCTGGGCCAAATGCTTGCGAGGGCCTTTTTTTCTCGTTAAACTAGTACAGTAATTTTATTTTGTGGGGAGAAATAATTGATGGAAAAAGTTTATATTGTTGCAGCCCAACGGACACCAATCGGTAAATTTGGTGGTGCTCTTTCATCAAAGTCTGCAATTGACTTAGGAGCATCCGTAATTAAAGATACCGTGCACAAGTCTGGTATTCCCGCTAATCAAGTTGATCAAGTATTAATGGGTAATGTTCTCCAAGCTGGTGCCGGTCAAAATCCCGCTCGTCAAGCTTCCATAGCTGCTGGATTAGATCAATCAATTCCAGCAATTACAATCAATGATGTCTGCGGCTCTGGACTCTCCAGCATTATTCTTGGCACCTCATTAATTCAATCTGGACAAGCCCAAGTAATTGTTGCTGGAGGAATGGAAAGCATGTCGCGCGCACCATATGTCCTTTTAAACGCCCGCCATGGTTATAAATTCGGAAATGGTGAGTTAGTAGATACCATGCAAAATGATGCTCTTCAAGATGCTTGGGGTGGTTATGCAATGGGGATTACCGCTGAAAACGTTAATGAACGCTACCATATTGCTCGTTACCAACAGGACGAATTTGCTTTTCGTAGTCATCAAAAAGCTGTCAAAGCACAGCAAAAACACGCTTTTGACGATGAGATTACTCCTGTTAACATCACTGTCCATCATCAAGATACTGCTATTGATACTGACGAAGCCCCTCGCGCCAATACTTCCTTAGCTGCCCTTCAAGGATTGAAACCAGCTTTCAAAAAAGATGGTTCAGTTACAGCCGGTAATGCTTCTGGATTAAATGATGGTGCTGCGGCAATCATCCTTGCTAGTGAATCAACAGTTAAGAAGTACCACCTTACGCCACTTGCGGAATGGCAAACTTCCACCACTGTCGGTCTTGATCCTGCAGTAATGGGACTTGGCCCATACTACGCCATTAATAAGTTATTCAACCAAACTGGTCTTGATAAAGATGCTGTTGAGCTGTTTGAACTAAACGAAGCCTTTGCCGGACAGTCAATTGCCTGTGAGCAACTATTAAAACTTGATGATCATAAGGTTAACCCTCGTGGCGGTGCCATTGCTCTTGGTCACCCTGTTGGCTGTTCTGGAGCCCGGATCGTTGTTACCCTTGTCCACGAAATGCAGGATCTAAATAAACAAACCGGTGTTGCTTCACTCTGTGTTGGTGGTGGCATGGGGATCGCTGCTTTATTGACGCTACCTAATTAATATGCGTCTAATACAACTCTTTCCGCCATTCGTTGTACAATAAAACAAATAGTCACTAGGTAAACTTAGTTTATAATTATTAGGCTTACCTAGTACTCACTTCTACTATTATTTTCATAACAAATAGAAAGAGGATGAAGTTTTGCTTTCATCTGTAAGTCACTTTTTCAGTGCTTTTGGTGCCACTGTTGTTGTGCCAATCATGATCTTGATCATCGCCCTTTTCCTCAAGGTCAAGCCAAAAACAGCAATTATGTCTGCCCTATACGCTGGGGTCGGATTAACCGGATTTTCCTGGATTATTGGTGAGTTTACTCCAGTTGTCACTAAAATCATCCACCAAATGGTTAATAATGTCGGTATCAAACTTCCAGTAGTTGATATTGGCTGGCAAGCAGGGTCCTTGGCGAGTTTTAACTCTTCTGTTGGCTTAGCCTTTTTTGTCTTCGGCCTTATTGCGGAATTTATTCTCTTCGCGGTTGGCATTACCAAGGTGTTTATGCCCTCCAATTTGTGGAATAATTTTGGCTTTATGATTTGGGGAACTCTTGCATATTATGCTACCCACAATTTTTGGCTGGCAATAGGATTATCATTTTTCATGCTTCTCTATACTCTTGAGTTAGCTGAAATCCAAGCAGATCGCTGGTCATCATACTATCAAATCGAAAATACAACAGTCTGTGCTGTCCAAAATATCGTCCAGACTGTTCCAGCGATTTTATTAGATCCGCTGTGGAACATGCTTGGTTTCAATAAAGTACACTTAACCCCTAAAACATTTCAACGTAAGTTTGGTGTCTTTGGTCAGCCAACTACTCTTGGGGCAATCCTTGGCCTGCTAATTGGCATTCTCGGCAACCTTAATCGACTCACTAGTTACCATGCTTGGGGACAGATATTCCAATTTGCCGTGCAATTAGCTGCCGTAATGACTATTTTTCCGTTGGTTACTGATGTCTTTGCCAAAGCATTTAAACCGCTCGCTAAAAGCATTGATCAACAACGAAAAGCAGGCAGCCAACAATCGCAAACGGATGATCCCGTTAACGATCGTAAGCGTTGGTTCCTTGCTGTTGATGACGGTGTTGGTTACGGTGAATCCGCAACAATTATTTCAGGGATTATCTTAATTCCGATTATGGTAGTAATTGCTTTTATTCTTCCGGGCAACCGGACCTTACCGGTAGTCGATTTAATCGCTCTCCCCTTTATGGTGGAATCAATTGTTGCGATCACCAACGGAAATATTCTTAAAGTAATTGCTAACGGAATCGTCTGGTTCAGTATCGGGCTGTACTGTTCTAGTTGGTTAGCTCCGATCTATACTGGTGCTATTTCACATTACGGGGCCGCAATCCCTGCTGGAATTATTCTCGTAACAAGCTTTAACTTAATGGCGCGTCCCCTCAATGCACTAGTTTTTGCCGCCTTTATTTCACAAAATCCGCTCTGGATCGGTTTATGTATTTTAGTTTACCTACTGTTGTTATTCTGCCTTCGTCGTTACCGTTCCCAAATTTGGCGCTACCTTAACCGCATGGCAGATAAAAACACTATTAATCCATCAAAGGAGTAATTTTAAATGTCAAAATTAAATTTAAAAACCGCTTTAATCGCTGGAACTGCTGCTGGAGTAATCTCCGGGCTGGTTAAACTTGGCTGGGAAAATATTCTCCCCCCAAGAACCCCAGAACGGGATAAGGTTAATCCACCCCAAACCCTGCTTCAACAACTCGGGGTTCCCGCTAAACTTACTCAAGCTACCTATACATACTCTGGTCAGCAACTTCCTTGGGTATCGTACCTAGTTCACTTTGGCTTCTCGATTTCATTTGCGACTGCCTATGCTGCTCTGCTAGAAAAGAAAGTTAAACTATTAACCCTTGGTGATGGCATTCCATTTGGAATCGCTGTTTGGATTGCCTTTCACTTAGTAATTATGCCCGCAATGAAGACTGTCCCCGATGCTAAAGATCAGCCTTTCGAAGAACACCTTTCTGAAAGTTTTGGTCACGCAATTTGGATGTGGACTAACCATGAAATTGCTGATGAAGTTTTATCTCAATTAAAAAATCAAAAAATTCTAAAAAGTAGTTGCAATTTCTAAAAATTCAGTTAGAATACAATTAAGATTTCAAAAGCGATGAGAAAGACGAGTAAATAATTTTCAGTCTAACAGTGAGTCGGTGATAGTGGGAGACCGATAGCACCTGGATTATTGAAAAACCCTTTTTCCATGCTACTAACCCAAATAACCTCGTTTAAAGTAGGCTTAGTCGTCACCGGTACGTTATCTTGCCGGGAGAGTATTCTTGTACTCGATAAGATGGTCTAATATTATTTTAGACAATTTGGGTGGTACCGCGGAACAAAAGCCTTTCGTCCCTTAGATGTTGGGGATGAAGGGCTTTTTTATTTATCTCCGATTCTAAACATATTAAGGAGTTGCTAATTATGAACTTAATTATTCCAAAGGACTACGATCCAAAATTGTCTATTCGCGAAACCGAAGCTGCCATTCGTTACATTCGGGAAACTTTCCAAGATGAATTTGGTAAGCAACTAAACTTGCAACGGATGTCTGCACCAATGTTTGTTGAAAAGAGTACCGGGTTGAACGATAACCTGAACGGGATTGAAAAGCCTGTTTCATTTGAAATGAAGGATATGCCTGGCGAAACAATCGAAATTGTCCATTCCCTTGCAAAGTGGAAGCGGATGGCATTAAAGAAGTACGGATTTGGTCTTCACGAAGGCCTTTACACCAACATGAACGCCATTCGGAAAGATGAAGATTTAGATAACTTCCACTCAATCTACGTTGATCAATGGGATTGGGAAAAAGTGATTAGTAAAGAAGAACGGACTGAAGAAACCCTTAAGGATACCGTTCGCCAAATCTTTAAGGTAATCAAGCACATGGAAGATGAAGTTTGGTACAAGTATCCTCAAGCGGTTTACCACTTACCAGACGATATTCACTTCGTTACAACCCAAGAGCTTGAAGATCGTTGGCCAGACCTTACGCCAATGGAACGTGAAGATAAGATTGCTAAGGAAATGGGTGCAGTCTTTGTAATGAAGATTGGTGACAAACTAAAGCGGTCCGGTAAGCCTCACGATGGTCGGGCACCTGACTACGATGACTGGAGCCTTAACGGTGATATTATTTTCTGGTATGAACCCCTTCAAAAGAAGCTTGAAATCTCTAGCATGGGGATCCGGGTTAGCCCAGGATCAATGAAGTACCAACTCGAACAAGCCGGTGCAACTGATCGGGAAAAATTACTATTCCATAAGATGTTGCTCAATGGCGAATTACCATATACAATTGGTGGAGGAATTGGTCAATCTCGGCTATGCATGCTCCTTCTTGGCAAGGCCCATGTTGGTGAAGTCCAAGCAAGTATCTGGCCAGATGAGATGTTGAAAAAGTGTCAAGCAGCACACATTCAAATTCTATAAAAATAACTGATTAAGGGAGAGTTAAACACAGTGGAAACAATTAAGATTAGTGAAGCTCCTCAACACGTTGGGGAAACCGTTAAGATTGGCGTTTGGTTAACCGATAAGCGGTCTAGTGGGAAGATCGCTTTCTTACAATTACGTGACGGAACTGGCTTTTTCCAAGGAATCATCCGGAAAAATGATGTTCCTGAAGAAAAGTTTGATATGGCAAAGCACGATTTGCACCAAGAAACTAGTTTTGTAGTAACTGGTGAAATCGCTGAAGATAAGCGGTCCAAGTTTGGCTACGAAATCCATATTAAAGACTTCGAAATCGTTGGCGAAAGTGAAGATTACCCAATCGGTAACAAGGAACACGGGATTGACTTCTTACTTGATCACCGTCACTTATGGTTGCGTTCCCGTAAGCCTTGGGCATTAATGCGGATCCGGAGTCGGGTAAAGTTAGCGACAATGGAATTCTTTGACAAGCATGGTTTTGTTCAATTTGATGCTCCAGAATTAACTGCCAGTGCTCCAGAAGGCACTACCGAATTATTCGATGTTAAGTACTTTGATGAAGATGCTTACCTATCTCAATCAGGTCAGCTTTATGGTGAAGCTGGTGCCATGGCATTAAACCGGATTTACACAATGGGACCAACCTTCCGGGCTGAAAAGTCAAAGACCCGTCGTCACATGACTGAATTCTGGATGATCGAACCAGAAATGGCCTGGATGCATCAAGATGAAAGTTTGAAGATTCAAGAACAATACGTTGCTTACCTTGTGCAAGACTTAATTGACCACTGTGCAACCGAACTTGAAATGGTTGGTCGTTCTGTTGAAAGTTTGAAGCCATTTACTGAATTGCCATACCCACGGATCACTTACAAGAAGGCCATCGAAATGTTGCAAGAAGGTGGCTTCGATTCCAAGTACGGTGATGACTTTGGTTCTCCAGAAGAAACCTACTTGGCTGATCAATTTAACAAGCCTGTCTTCATCATGAACTACCCACGGGCAATCAAGGCCTTCTACATGCCTACTGATCCAGAAGATGACCGTCAAGTTATCTGTGCTGACTTGTTAGCTCCAGAAGGTTATGGTGAAATCATCGGTGGTTCTGAACGTTCATACGACTACGAATACATCACCAGCAAATTGGAAG
This sequence comes from Limosilactobacillus agrestimuris, assembly GCF_943193105.1. Taxonomy (NCBI): domain Bacteria; kingdom Bacillati; phylum Bacillota; class Bacilli; order Lactobacillales; family Lactobacillaceae; genus Limosilactobacillus; species Limosilactobacillus agrestimuris. Next base: position 174,395 of record NZ_CALPCW010000002.1, on the reverse strand, counting down.
AGAATGGTTTAAGCAAGAAGGACTACGGTTGGTACGATGATCTCCGGAAGTACGGTTCTGTTCCTCACTCTGGATTCGGGATGGGACTTGAACGATTCCTTTCATGGATTACCCTTCAAGATCATATTCGTCAAAACATTCCGTTCCCACGGATGCTTAACCGTTTGCGCCCATAATACTATCTAAAATAGATAAGAGAGAGTGAAGTCCGTAACAGAAGTCGTTAAAGACCTCTGTCCGCACCCCACTCTCTTTTTGAATTACATTGAAAGGATTGATCAAATGGTTCGGGCAATCGCTACAGATATTGACGGCACTTTTCTTCGTTCCGACAGGACATATGATCGGGAGCTTTTCAAAAAGGTTTACACAGCAATGCAAGCGCAGGGAATTCGGTTCATCATTGCGAGTGGTGACCAATATGACTTCCTCCGTTCCCTTTTCCCTGATGAAGCTGATTACTTAGCTTATGTCGCCGAAAATGGTGTCCTCACAATTGACTACAATACGGAAATTGCTTTTGATCACTTAAGCACTGAAAATATTTCCGCAATTACTCATTTTCTCGATTCTTTAGAAGGTGTTGATTACTGCGCAAGCGGCAAAAAAGCAGCTTATGTACGTCACAATGCCTCTCCAGAATTCAAAAAATTAATCCCTAATTTTTACACTAAGATTAAGGAAGTTGCGGATATCAACCAGGTAACTGATGATCCAATTTTTAAATTTGCCATGAGTGTCCCTCCAGTTAAAATGCGCGAGATCCAAGCAACAATTAATCATCGCTTTGAGGGAATCATCCACGCAACGGCCAGTGGTTACGGCGCCGTTGACCTCATTATTCCTGGTCGCGATAAATCTTATGGATTGCACAAGTTGTTAGACCGTTGGCACCTGACTCCAGAGCAATTAGTAGTCTTTGGGGATGGTGAAAACGACCTCGAAATGTTTAACTTTGCCAAAACAAGTTATGCCATGGAAAATGCCCCTAAAAATGTTAAGCAAGCCGCAAGTAAGGTCATTGGGACAAACGAGGAACAAGCCGTTCTCCACCAAATTACAAAATTAGTTATTTAGAAATATAAAGAGGCCGGGGAAAGACAAAATATTTTCCCGGCCTCAACCTTTTACTAATAATCTCACTGTCTTCATTAAGGTTACGTCTACGAAAAGCCAGATTAACTCTAACACGCTTTTATTAAATTAATTATCTTTTTATAAAGAAATCGCTTGCAAAGGTTCAGACCAAAGACTATAGTAAAGATGTACAGGAAATCAAATATATTTGACTCTCCTCTAGTTAGTGTCTTTGTTTTTAGAATTAGGAGATATTCAGAATGAAAGCTGCTGTAGTACGTGACGCCTGTGATGGCTACTTTGATGTCAAGGATGTTCAACTACGTGATCTCAAACCAGGTGAAGCACTCGTTAAGTAGAATACTGTGGACTTTGTCATACGGATCTCCATGTAGCTGCTGGTGACTTCGGTAAAGTTCCGGAAAGAATTACCGGACATGAAGGTGTCGGTCGCGTTGTTAAGGTCGCTCCAGGAGTTACGAGCCTTAAAGTTGGTGAATCGAGTATCAATCGCATGGTTCTTCTCCGGTTGTGGTCACTGTGAATGCTGTGTAAGCGGAAATGAATCTCTTTGTCGGGAAGTAAAGAATGCCGGGTACACTGTTGATGGAGCAATGGCGGAATACTGTATTGTTGAAGCAAATTACGCTGTTAAAGTTCCAGAAAACCTTGATCCAATTAAAGCCACTTCAGTAACCTGTGCTGGGGTAACCACCTATAAAGCTATCAAGACAAGTGAGATTCGCCCTGGTCAATGGATCGTTATTTACGGTGCTGGTGGTCTAGATAACCTTGGTGTTCAATGGGCTAAGAACATCTTCAAGGCTCACGTAATTGCTGTTGATATCAACGACGAAAAATTACAGTCAGCTAAGGAAAACAGTGCTGATATCGTTATTAACTCATCAAAGACAGATCCGGCTAAGGAAATTCAAGACAAGATTGGCGGTGCTCAAGCTGCTGTTGTTACGGCAACTGCACCAATTTGCTATGATCAGGCTCTTGCTTCAGTTAAGGCTGGCGGAAAGGTTGTTGCCGTTTCACTTCCTAAAGGACATATTGATGTTCCAATCTCTAAGACCGTCCTCGATGGAATTGAAATTATTGGTTCTCTTGTAGGGACCCGGCAAGATCTTGCCGAATCATTCCAGTTAGCCGCAGAAGGCGGAATCGATCCAATTGTTCATACCCGGAAGCTCAGTGAAATCAATGATATCGTTGATGAAATGAAAGACGGTAAAATTGTTGGTCGGATGGTTGTTGACTTCACCCATGACGCTGACTAATTAAACTTAATACGATTAGTAAAACTAACCCCTAATTTTCAAAAATGAAAATTAGGGGTTTTTTGTATTGATCTTATGTAACTTTTAAAGTTACAATATTGCTCAGATAAGGAAAGGACGATAAAAATGAAATATTTAATTACTGGCGCAACTGGTCATCTTGGTCGCTACGTTATTCAGGAGCTCAGCAAACTAACTTCAACTAATAACATCCGTTTAGGAGTGCACACCCCTGCTAAAGCAATCGATCTAAAAAGTGCTGGCTATGAGATCGCACCAATTGACTACGAAGATACCACGATGATGACTCAGACTTTTAAGGGAATTAATGTTTTAATCTACATTCCAAGTCTCACTTACAAGGTCCAAGAACGAATCAACGAATTTGAAAACACCCTTACTGCAGTTAAAAAAGCCGGTGTCTCAACGATTATTGACGTCAGTTTCATCGCTGACCAAGCTAATAATCCCTTTCAGATGGCTGGTTACTATGCATATCTTCCTGTGCGACTTGCCAGCTCCGGTCTTCAATATGCAGTAATTAAAAATGCCCTCTATGCTGATCCATTAGTTCCCTATCTCCCAGAACTAATTCAACGACAAAATATCATCTATCCAGTTGGTGATCAGGCAATGAGCTTTATTAGCCGTAAAGACAGTGCAGAAGCAATCGCTAATGTTGCTGTAAGACCGTATTTTCATGATCATGGACAGAATTATCTCTTAACCATGAAACAAAATTATAATATGGTTGAACTCAGCAGAATTATGACCGCCATCACTGGTAATCATATTGGTTACAGCCCTGTAACGTTAAAGGAATTTGCCGACATATACCGGCCAGAAGGTGATGGTGACGAATTAGCCTCAATGTACCATGCAGCTGCAATGGGATTAATGGATGAAGTCACTAATGATTTTCAACATCTTACTGGTCACGAACCACAGAACATGAAAGACTTTCTCGCTACTAACTACCAAAGTTAATTATTTATGATCTCAAAAATCGGTGGTGAAAATTTCGCATTTCACCACCGATTTTTTCTATTATTCTTCCAATGCCGTCTTAACTTCATCAGCAAGGGGAATTGATGGCATTGCACCCATCCCCTGGACTGTCAAACTCGAAGCCCGTTGTGCATATGTTAATGCTGCTTTGAGATTTTTAAGATCTGTATCCAATTGTGAAATCAACGCCCCAATAAAGGTATCACCAGCTGCTGTAGTATCAACCGCTTTGACCTTAAATGCAGGAATCAACCCATGTTCGTTTTCCGTAGCATAAAAGGCACCCCGATCTCCTAATGTAATGATCGTGTTTTCTACGCCATTATTCTTAAAGAACTCGGCATTTTGCAGGAGAGAATCTTCATCATTCACTGCGATCCCACTTAGAAGCTCACTTTCAGTTTCGTTTGGAACAATAACGTCAGTATAGTCTAGCAGTTCTGGAATTAATTCGCTAGCTGGCGCTGGATTAAGGATTGTTATAACGCCCTGTTGCTTTGCTAATTTGAAGGTAGCTAAAGTTACATCTTGTGGCGTTTCTAATTGAGCAACAATAAATTTGGCTCCCTTTAGTCGTTGCCGCAAATCTTTTAAGTTATCTCTCGTCATGGCTTGGTTAGCGCCCCCGTATACCATAATATCGTTTTGACCACTTTCATCGACCGTAATCACCGCACTCCCAGTTCCATTATCCGGATCAACAGCAATTCCACTTGTATCAATATCATTTTCTGCCAACGTTTTAATCATTTCTTGACCATCATTATCTGCACCAACTGCACCGATAAAAGATACCCTAGCACCGGAGCGAGCTGCCGCAACTGCTTGGTTTGCTCCCTTACCACCTGGAGCATAACTCTTCTGTTTCACAGAAATTGTTTCTCCCGGTTGCGGAAAACGCGTAACTTGATAAATCGAATCAACGTTGATACTTCCAAGGACTATTACCCGATTCATTATTCTTCCACTTCTTTCCCGATTAATGTTTTCTTTATTATATTAGTTAACCTTAACCAATTTCAAATCACTTGAAACTCAACGGATTTTCACTTGCCTATTAGTTAGTAATCCGTATACTTATTAGTGATTTTGACTTTATAGGAGTGTTTCCCGTGAAACAAAAGCAATACCTTACCCCAGAATTTATCAACCAATTGACAGCCGATAGTAAACTTAATGTTGAGAACCTGATTATTTTAACCTGCGCAATCTTTATTGCCAGTATTGGTCTTAACATGAATTCCACGGCAGCAATCATTGGGGCAATGTTAATTTCACCTTTAATGTCACCACTTCTTGCAATCGGGACCGGTCTCGCGATCTATGATACTCACTTAATTAGAAATGGTGTCTCAACAATTATTATGGAAGTGGTTATTAGCCTAATCGCTTCCACAACCTACTTCTATTTTTCACCGCTTTCCTATGCCAGCCAAGAAATTCTGGCACGAACTTCCCCGACAATTTGGGACGTGATGATTGCCTTTTTCGGGGGAACCGCTGGAATTATTGGTGCCAGTAAAATGAAAGCAACAAACATCGTTCCCGGTGTCGCAATCGCAACAGCTTTAATGCCACCACTCTGTACGGTTGGTTATTCCATTGCATCCGGCAACCTTAACTATTTCTTGGGGTCTGGTTATCTCTTCTTAATTAACGTGATTTTTATTATCCTGACGGCCTTTTTGGGTGCAAAAATAATGAATTGGTTGAACGAACCAGGACAAAAACATCCTGGGATCCTCCACCTTCCCACGTACAAAGAAGTCCTTTTCGTTGCTGGGCTGTTATTACTCCTAATTCCTAGCGTCCTTTCTGCTAAGCAAATGGTGCAGCAATCGATTGCTCAAAATAATGTTCACCAGTTAATTACCAATGAATTCAAGGATACGCCAATCATTAAGGAAGATATTAACGAACAAACGAAAACAATCAACCTCACGATCTCAGGCTCTAAAGCCAACATGAAAAAGATTAAACGAGTAAAGCAGCGACTACAAGATTATCATTTATCCGGATATTCCCTAAACGTTATCCAAGTCGCCCAATTAAATGCATCTACCGAGGCCCAAATCGATAATCGGATTACTAGTATCATCACTCAACAGCAGCAGGCCGAGAAAAAGAAGCACGAGCAACAGCTTCAAAAGCAAAGTAAACAAAACAAGAAGATTGCTAAGCTGTCTCATGACATTAATTCCGTCACCGCTGTCAGCAGCTCGAATACTAAGAAAAATTCCATCATTATTGAACTTAACAAGTCATTAAGCCATGATCAAAAGGAAGCATTGATTGTCAAAATTAAGGATAAGTACCCTAATATCGATAAAGTCGATTTTGTACTAAAGGATAAATAAAAAGAAGCAGGTATCACTCAGTGTTATTTGGGCATTGAGTGGTGCCTGCTTTTTTCGATGATGAGTAATTGTAATTTCCCGTTCTAGCTTAGTAGCTTCATTCTCAAATTCTTGTTTGAACTGAAAATTTTGGAGTTGTTGGTTTAAATAATCCTTAAAATTAACGTTATTTACCATCATGAATAATCCCTTTTAGCGTTTTAACTTTTTCAATTGTGAGTTAATTTTATTGATTGATTTTCGTTGCTCTATGATACAGATTAACCAAATTATCAAATAAACAACTAAAAAAATTATGAATGTTAACCATGTAATAGTCCAATGGTTAATCCAGACCATTAATAAGAACAGCAGGAATGTTCCGAGTAAATGAAGAACTAATGATGTAAGCATTGCTAAGTCCGATTCAAAAATGATCGTTAATAAGCCAATTAAACCTGAAACGATAAAGACTGAAATAACTTCCTTCTTAGTGGGTACCATTCCAACATATAAAAACGTAGTGACAATAAGATAAGTAATGGCTCCATAACCGACGCCAGTAACAAAATAACGTAACCACCTGTTTATTCTACTCATTTTATAATCCAAGCTCTCTTTCTAAATCTGGTAGGAACCGTCGTGAAACATCAGTCTTTAAATTATTCGACAAAATTGCAACCATGTTTCCTGCAAAGCCACTTTCAATTGACTCCAAATAGTTAACATTAAGTGCAGCATGTCGCGAAACCTGAATAAAATCACTACTTAATTGATCTAACATCTTGTATAAACGACCGGTAGTTTGAATAGTTTCTTTTACAGTATAAATACTAACCTGTGTTCCTTGTACTTCTAATTTGATAATGTCATCATATTTTACCATGATGATTCGATCCGGTGTTTTAATGGGCAAAAGGTCGCGGTTTCTTTGTTTAAAGCTATTGAGATAATCAAGTAATTTTCGGACAGTGATGTTCTTTTCAACTGCATGGACCTCAACTTGAATTTCCTTTTGGTCTAACGAAGGGTCTTTTTCAAAACTAATTTTCACTTTAATTAGTCCTCTTTCTTTCACTAGTAAAGGAAATTATAACAATAATAAGTACTAATGCAATAATCATTTCTACTAGGATCCATGCATTGTCTGCGCGACTTAATAAATGATCAGCAATTTTAAAGTGAATTCCTAAGTAATTAGCCATTTCAGTTCTTAATGATGCAGATAGTTTCTGATGACTAATCTGATTTAGTAATAAGCTTCTTAAACTAGCGGCTTCATAGCTACTTGGTACACATTTTACAAGAGTCTGTATATGTTTAGATAAGGCACCATATGGTAAGTACGTTGCTACAGCAAAACCAGATAATGTACCAATAATCGCAGACAGCCGACTGAAAGTAGTTGAAGAATGAATAAAAGCAACAATTAATGCATTTAATAAAGTTGCAGCAATCGATCCTAATAAGATAAACATCAACAGTAATAAGTAACCATTATTAGGAAGTTCAATCTTATCCACAATTTTAAAGTAAGTAACCATTACGATTAGCGTAATAATTTGCATTAGAAAACTAATTAATGCAGCAGATAACACGTAAGTTAAATTAATTTTGAATTGAGAAAGTTCTGTTAAACGAAGATCATCAGCCTTCCTACTTTCTTTATCCTTTACCATCTGGCCGAGAGTTTGAAAAGACGTTGTAATTCCTGCAACTGACACAATACCAGCAATCATCCATAGATCAAGTAGTTTGGCAATATCGGGAAGGTAATGCCATGAATCCTCTAAGTTTTGCTGTAAGAAGCCAATATAAATGAAGAAGGAAATTAATGCCCCTAATAATGACATGAAGACACCTGGAACGTTATTAAAGTAGATTTTGATATTTCTTTTTAGTAAGGCAAAAATTTATTGGAGCTCCTTTCCAGTAATATTAATGAAAGCATCGTTAATTGTTCCTTTGATATATTCAAAGTCAACGATTAAATCATGATATTGATGCAAAAATTCAATCGCGTCTTGCTTAGGGATTGCTTCAATTTGAAGTTCAGTACTACTTAATTGATGGCTTGGATATTTAGTAGTTAACGATTTAGAATTATTAGACTTTACCGTCAATTTTGTAGGCGCATATTGCTGCTTAATTGTATTGGCTGAACCCTCAGCTAGAATTTCGCCATTTTCCAAAATATACATTTGATCAGCATTTTCTGCTTCCTCTAAGTAGTGGGTAGTTAAGAAAATAGTTAAATTCTGTTCTTTTTGTAGTTTCTGTAACAACTGCCAAATAGCTAATCGAGTTTGTAAGTCTAAACCAGTTGTTGGTTCATCGAGAAATAATAAGTTTGGCTTGCCAATTAATCCGCGAGCAATATCAGCACGTCTTTTCTGTCCACCAGATAATGTTCCATACTTCTGATTAAGAATTTTGCGAATTCCAATTAAATCAATTAATTGTTCTAACCAAGTTGTTGAAGTGTCCTTATACATTGCTGCACGAAGATATAGGTTATCTTTAACGGTAAGTGTTTCATCAAGAATACTATTCTGGAATACAACTCCTATTCTTAAATTACGATCATAAGTAATCGTTCCAGCAGTGGGCTTAATTAGTCCAGTAAGAATATTAATAGTAGTTGACTTCCCAGCACCATTTGTTCCTAAATAGGCTACTAGTTGTCCTTGATTGATTCTTAAATTTATTCCTTTTAGAGCGGTCTTTTTACCGTATTTTTTTATTAAATTGTCTGCTTGAATTAACATCTGCTTTCTCCTATCACTTTGCTTAATATGCTTGTTATGATAAGAGAATAACTAAGGCTTGTCTTAAAATTAATCATAAACGGTTGAGTTGATAACATAGACGGCAAATTTGAGAATACAAATATGAAGCAACCACAGCTTGCCAAGATTGAAAATATGTCTTCTATCCCAAAACTTAGTATTTTGAATCGTTATGCTAAAGGACTTGGATTGGTTGCTACGGTAAATAGTCAATTACTAAAAAGCCATAAGTATTGATATTAGATCAACTACGCAAAAAGCCTCCAGCAATTCAGGATCTTGCTGAAGGCTTTTTGTTTGTCATGTACTATGCACTCGACAACGTATCTCTACATATATTTAGATTATTTTCTATATTGGGTTTATTCATATCAGACCCTATTATTTAACCGGTAAAGGTAAAACCGTTAAAATTAGATATAGTATTCTCTTCCATAACGGCCATTTTTTATATTTTAGAATATCGTCAAACATAATTACTCTTCACTGTTTTTTTGGATGGAAAAGTTCATTATGGGTTCCAAGCCGCATAAAACGGAATACTTTGCACTTATTTATTTCCGTATAGATAATTAGCAGGTCAATTTTACCGTTAAATAGATGGAAGTCCATGTTTCCCGTATAAGGTAAGGAAGAGTCGATAAGTTCATGTGGATTATATTCTTCTGGAATTTCACCATATTCTAGAATGTAGTCAACAATTCCTCGAAGTTCAACTTGAAGGTTATCGACTTTCTTTCGACAATTATTGACATCAATTTTGAACTGACGATCAAAGCTAACTTTCCAGTTATCATTAGTCATTGAAAAGCTCCTTCATTGCATCATCAGTATTATCGAAAGTTTTAGCAGTGTTAGGGAGAAGGCCCTCTTCTTCCGCAAAGGCTCGAACAATAGCCTTTCTCGTTTTTTCATTAAAAGTTACGTGATCCACTTTAGGAGCTGTTTTAATTTCGAATGGAACCTTACCTTGAATGACAAACTGCTTAGCAGCTAGGGTGAAGTAACTATTAAGGGTCATGTTAATACTATCAAGTCCCTTGACTAATTCTTTACGAAGCTCTGGATCTAAACGAATTGTTGAACCGATTTTTTCTTTAGATACTGTTGTAGCCATGGTAAATCCTCCTTTTAGGTATCAATATGATGCTTACATGATACCACAAATGGAATAGAGGGTCTATTCAATAGAAATGGACCCTAAACTTAGAAAAATGAGTATAAAAAAAGAGCACCTTTTCAGGACCCCGCCGACTCGGAACAAGTAACCAACTGATTCCAATTTGCACGCCAGCATCTTAATCATCGTGGCTATATTATAGCATGGACATGGATAGATTATTTTCAACTATTATCATCAAATATTTAATTACTTATTCAAACTCTCGCTATATTTCTGCTTAATGAAGTTAGCTGAGTTTTGGAGCTTTGCCAGTTCCTCATCGGTTAAGTTAAGCTGGCTTTGCTTGATAATCCCTTGCCGTCCCACGATTGCAGGATAGGAAAGGTAAACATCGTATTCTTCGCGGAAGTTAGATACCGGAAGTTCAGTTCGGGAATCACTCAAAATAACGTTAACTAAACGTACAGCTGCAGTTGCGACACCGTAACTAGTGTATTTCTTTCCCTTGAAGACATACCAACCGCCAAGCTTAGAATCCTTATCCAATTCTTGGAGATCAATATTCTGTTCTGCGGCAAGCTTTGTAATTGGTTGATCAAGAACCCTGACCGTTGACCAGGCAGTAAATTGTGAATTACCGTGCTCACCAAGGTTATAGCCACTAACGGAGCGCGGATCAACATCAAACTTATCCGCAACTACCCGCTTCATTCGGGCAGAATCAAGTAGTGTTCCTGTCCCGATTACCTGGTTCTTTGGTAGACCAGTTAGCTTTTGGTATAAAGAAGTGATCACATCAACCGGGTTAGAAATAACCACAATTTTCCCGGAAAAGCCACTTTCCTTAATCTTTGGCGCAACATCATTAACTGCCTTCCAAGTATATGGCAGTTCAACAAACCGGTCCGCTTGTGGTTGATCTTGCAACTTAATGTTACCAACAGCAGAAACAATTACTTCAGCATCCTTCAATGCCGAATAATCATTAACAATGATGTTTGTGTGGTAAGGCAGGTTCGGCATTGCATCCTTAAAATCAAGGGCATCGGCATTGACCTTATCCGCATTTGAATCGATCAATACCAAGTCATCGGCAAAGCCATTTGCAACAATATAATGGGCAACTGTTGAACCAACGTGACCCATCCCAATAACAGCAACTTTTCGTGACATTTGAGCGCCTTCTATCATTAAAATAAGATTAGAATTAAATTATAGTTAATGATACCACTTTTAATTCTTCAAGCAATCACTATTGTTCTTTTTGGATAATTTTTACCTTACTTTGATCAATCTTCGGGTCATTCATGATGATCTCGTCGACGTGATCAACCTTAATTTGGCCACTGATCGGGTTCTTAATACTCATGATCGAACCTTTAATTTCAGCATCAATGTTTTTACATAGTTCAAAGGCTAAATCAGTTCGTAGTGTTCGGCAGTTCTTCATCGTTAAATGATCGATATAGCATAGTCCCTGGTCACTTTCGATTGTACAGTTAACAAAGGTAATATTATTCGTGTTCCACGCCAGATATTCTCCACTAATTTTAGAATCGTAAATGGTGACATTTTCACAATTCCAAAAGGCATCTTTCGATACTAACCGTGAATTATGGACTTCCACGTTTTTGGCACCATCAAAGACATAGTTTCCAACTAAATCAAGGTGATCAACATAGATGTTTTCACTATTCATCCCCAAGTAATCACCATTAGCGTAAACGTTGTTCATCTTGATATTCTTACAGCTCCACATCGTTTCTTCAGCGTCAGAAAAATGAACATTATCTAGGGTAATTCCATCACACCGCCGAAATTCCTTTGGTGCTTGAATGGTACTGTTAGTAATTTCAATATCATTGGTGTACCAAATTCCTGAGCGTGACATCTCTTCAAAAATAGTGTCTGTGACCTTAATATGATCGGAATACCATAATGGGTACTTCCACGTGAAAAGGACCCCATTTAACTCCAAATTAGCCGTTTCTTTTAATGGTGATTCACCCTTACCGAACGTTGTATTAGTCAATTTTGTATCGTGGATACCATAAAGTGGGCGTTCGCCATCGTAATAGTCATCCCTTATTTCTTGCATGTTTATTGTTCCCCTTTACTGGATCTCTTACTCTTCCAAATACCTATTAATTTAAGAATAGTCCTAATCAATCACATTGTGCAATTAATATACTTACTACGCTAAGATTAACATAACACTAAGCAGTTAAAAGTGAAAATACCTATCATTAATCGTCTAATATTCAATTTATGTATACTCACCCTGCTTACCTAAATAACATCTTTTCATTAAAAATGATGTACAATCGAATATAAATAGACAATTAAGCATACTCAAAGGATGATAAAAATGAAATACGATTTTGATACAATTCTTGATCGTCGTCACACTAATTCGGAAAAATGGGACGTTAAGCCTAACGAATTACCAATGACGACTGCTGATATGGACTTCAAGACAGCCCCAGAGATTATGCAAGCAATGAAAGATAAAATCAATTCTGGCGCTTTTGGTTATGAATATCCTAGTCAAGAATACTTTGACTCTGTTGCTCACTGGTACAAAACCGAACACAATGCGGAAGCGCAAACTTCTTGGATGCGGTTCGCAACGGGAGTAATTCCTTCAATTACCGCTAGTGTTAACCACCTTAGTCACACAGGAGACAATGTTCTCTTAATGGAACCAGTCTATAATACCTTCTACAATTCCATTTTGAATAGTGGTCGTCATGTCCTGGCAAGCCAGATGAAGTATGACCGAAATTCTTATACTTACTCTGTTGATTGGGAAGATCTTGAGGAAAAAATAAGTAACCCACTAACGACCCTAATGATCCTCTGCAATCCCCATAACCCAACCGGCTACGTTTGGACACGGGATGAATTGATCCGAACTATTAAACTAGCCCAAAAATGTGGTGTAATCGTTATTAGTGACGAAATCCATGGAGACTTGGTACTTAAAGGCCCTGATTACACTCCCACCTTCTCCTTGCCGGAAGATTGCCGCCAAAACGTTGTTACTTTAGTTTCAACTAGTAAGACCTTTAACGTGGCTGCACTCCATGCCGCTACAGGGATTGTCGCTAACCCAATCTTGCGGGAACGGTTCACCCGAGCAATCAATAAGTATGAAGTTGCTGAACCTAACCTACTAGCAATCCCTGGTACAATTGCTGCTTATAATCATGGTGCTGACTGGCTCCACCAACTCAAGCAATACCTATTAGGCAACCGTGAATACTTGGAAGACTTTATTAAGTCAAACCTGCCACAACTTCATGTCGTTCCGGGAACTGCTACCTACCTTGTTTGGATTGATGTTAGTGAAGTCACTGATGATAGCGCAGCACTTGCACAAAAGATCAGAGAGAAGACTGGATTAATTATTAACCCAGGAACTTACTACCATGGTAACGGAAACGACTTTATTCGGATTAATATCGCCTACCCACTGGCACAAGTTAAGGATGGTTTGAATCGGTTGGCTAAGGCAATTAAAGACTAATTAATTCCCGCGATTAGACTCTATAAGTTCGGAGACTATCAGTAACGGGTCGAGGCCGAAAAAAAAGCATTTTGTTTTTTCTCGGTCTCTTTGCTATTTTTAATGATAGAACTGTAACAGCACAGTAGCTGGCAGTTTAAATGCTGATAAATCAGCATTTGACCAACCTAGCCATCCTTGCGAAGGTGGGATTACGAACTAGACAAGCTAGTTCTATCCCACTTTCCTTGTTTAAATTCCTTTTGTAAACGTAAATAAGCGTTATGATAGAAGTTAATTGCGTTTTAGGGAGTAACTTAAATTGAGTAAACTAAAAAAGCATATTAATCGTGAAATGAACCTGTGGGAACATAACCAGGCGAACGAGTTAGCAAAGATTCGGGCGTCACAACGACATTTAATTTTTAACTTGGTTGCCTACGTTTCTATTTCTGTAATTGAATATTGGTTAGCCGAAATTAGTAAGTCACAGACTTTGCGGGCTGATGCATTTAACAACTTATCAGGGATTATTTCAACTTTTCTCCTGATGATGGGCCTTCATATTGCTCAAGATATTGATGACGATGACATCGCCGGGGTAGAAATGCCTGATGAGAACGAAAATGTCCTCGGTGGCGACCAACGAATGCAATTTATCCGGTGGCGGTACGAAACAGTCTTTTCATTGGTAACTGCCGTCATTATGGTGGTAATTGCCTTTGATGTTGTAATCGACGGTATTAAGGCGCTCTTAAATCCCGCAAGTCGGGTTGTCCCTCAACCAGTAGCCATTATCGGAGCAGGAATTGCTTCGGTAATTATGTTAGTTGTTTGGTATATGAACAGGAAAGCTGGCCAGCGACTGCAAAACGCTGCCTTGCTTGCATCAGCTCAAGATAGTTTAGCTGATGCCTTTACTAGTATTGGGACAATGATTGCCATCGCAGGAGCCCTCTTATTTAACCTTTCCTGGCTTGATGGTGTTACAAGTATTATCGTTGGTTTCTTTATCCTTTATTCTGGATTAAAGATCTTCTTCCAAACCAGTTTGAACCTTGTCGATTACTTTGATCCCAAGGCTGAAAAAGAATATCGAAAGGCAATTCTCAAGGTAAAAAAAGTTAAGAACGTTGCAGAATTAAAAGCCCACTATAATGGTAATGTTGTTTCGCTTGATGCAACCGTCTTAGTAGACGCCAAAATGACAATTCTTGAAAGTTACCAATTATCCGAAAAGATTGAACGAACGCTCCGGAAAAAATTTGGAATCGTCGATACTGATATTTCATTTATTCCTGATCCCCATTCCTTTTCTGATAAGGATGTTAAGGGACACTTTTAAGGAATGTTTCATATGAAACAATTACGTAAAACAAAGAGCCTACTAAATCATTATGATTTAGTAGGCTCTTTTATTATATTGGGCTAGCTGGATTCGAACCAGCGCATGACGGTACCAAAAACCGTTGCCTTACCGCTTGGCTATAGCCCAATAAAGTGACCCGTGCGGGATTTGAACCCACGATACCAGCGTGAAAGGCTGGTGTCTTAACCACTTGACTAACGGGTCATACTATAACACAGCACAAATAATAATATCAAGTCTTCCCAAAAATTACAAGCTTTTTCGTGATTAAATTTAAAATTTTGTTTCCTCTTAATTATCTTAGTACATTAATAATTTCTCTTATATTTTAATTGCCATTATAATCAAGTATAATTACTATAACGCTTAAACTAATCAGGAGGTTATTATGACAAAAAAATCACTCAAAAAACAGGTAATCCATTTGCTTGCTGTTACAGTTTTAACCACTAGCTCTTTAGGTGGCGCGGTTCTTGCAACCACTCCTGTTGCTTCTGCCGCTACTGTTTCACAAAGTAAGATTAAAATTAATGAAAAGACCGCTGTAAAGAAATTCAACAAGCAGTTTAAGAACGTTAAAGTTGACGAAATCCAATTGGAAACTAAAGGCAACAAGTTTGTTTATGAAATCTCCGGAAGCGATAACCAAAAAGAATATAGCGCCCATGTAAATACTAAATCAGGTAAAGTAACTAATGCACATTCTGAACCGGTTGATAATGGTGATCAAAAGACTCACCTAGACTTAGATAAACTCATTAGTCGTAAGAAGGCTAACCAGATTGCCGAGAAAGCAGCCAAAAATGGTAAGGGCCAGTCATGGACTCTTGAAAATGAAAATGGCACTCCAGTCTGGGAAGTTGAAGTTGTAAATGGTCATAAGTCAACTGATGTTAAGATTAACGCCCAAAGTAAAGAAGTTCTTAACGTAGAACAAGATGATTAATAAATTAAACTCTCCAAAGCTTACAAAAAGGTCAGAATTTTTCTGGCCTTATTTTATTACTACACTAAAAACTATCTGCCTCTTATAGTATGATAGAGTAGGTTTAATCATTCATTGAAAGGACTTTTGTTTATGGATATTCCTAATCATCGGCAACAATTCGCTGCACTTGTTCAAGCTCAAACAACAGTTATTTCTGCTTTACCCTACTTGCTAGGTTGCGCGTTTACCTACTTTTACTATCGCCATTTTAATTTAGGTGACACACTTCTTCTTTTTATTGCTGTTATTAGTTTTCACCTTGCCGTTAATGGTCATAACCAATACACCGACTACCAACGATTCACTACCAGTGGTTCTATTTCTGAAAATAATATAATCACTAAGTTCAAAATTGCCTTACCTTGGGCCCGGCTGATTATCGGCAGTTTAGTTCTAGTCTCAGCAATCATTGGAATTTATCTTACAATTAAGGCTGGTTGGCCCCTTCTTTTAATTGGAATTTTAAGTTTCATAATCGGCTATGCTTATTCTGGTGG
This sequence comes from Limosilactobacillus agrestimuris, assembly GCF_943193105.1. Taxonomy (NCBI): domain Bacteria; kingdom Bacillati; phylum Bacillota; class Bacilli; order Lactobacillales; family Lactobacillaceae; genus Limosilactobacillus; species Limosilactobacillus agrestimuris. The sequence goes on along the minus strand of NZ_CALPCW010000002.1, from coordinate 158,414 downwards.
CCATCATCCAATCCTTAAAACACCTTTAGGGGAACCCGCTTCTGGAATCACAATGGGATACAATATTACACTATTGGCTATTTATATTAACATTTACAATTCTCCCCAATTTGATCCTTTCTTTTGGTTAACAGGCCTCCTTGTTTCTCTGCCAGCGATCCTAGTGATCAGTAACGTTATGCTTGGAAATAATATTTGTGATCGCAAAGAGGACGTCCAGATCGGTAAGCGAACCCTCGTCTATTACATCGGTCGTCCCGCTGCCATGAAGGTGCTGGTTAGTTGCTATGCCCTTAGTTATATTGCAATTATTGCAGCAGTAATTCTTCGGCTTTTGCCTGTATTTACTCTTCTTAGCTTACTTACCATTCCCCTTGTTTACCAACGAATTAAAGTATTCATCAATCAGCCAGATAAAATGACCACTTTCTTTAACATTCTGATTAGTTTACAGCTAATTTTAATTAGTGAAATCATCTTTACCGTTATCGGAATTTTCTTCAATATTAGATAAACTAATTTAATTACCGCTAACATTGATAAAGACCTCAAGTTCAATTCTATCGAACTTGAGGTCTTTATACTTTATTTAATAATCAGCATTAGATTAACTTCTTCAATTCTGCCAATGCCTGATCGTAATCAGGTTCATCCGTTAATTCTTCAACAATTTGGCGGTAAACAACTTTTCCTTCCTTATCAAGGATCCAAACTGACCGCGCAAGGATTCCTTCGTCTGGAATTAGTAACTTGGAGGCGTAACCAAAGGATTCTTCCTTGTCAGATACCAACTGCATGTTCTTAACACCTTCAGCTGCACACCATTTTTGTTGGTCTTCAATCGTATTGGTTGAAATCGTCAAAAAGTTAACCTCTGGGAACTGATCCATCGTTGAGTTAAACTTTTTTGTTTGAATACTACATACTGGAGTATTAATATCTGGAACAACACTTAATAACGTTACCTTTCCAAGTAGCTGACGAGTTTTTATTTTATCGTCATTCTTATCAAATACCTTAAAGTGTGGGAAGTCGTCACCAACTACTGGCGGATTACCAACTAGTTGCCGTTTTTCACCATTGATCGTGATCTCCATCATTAATCGCTCCTTTACTAATTTTGATTGAATCAAGTATAACCAAAATCAGCATAAAAATCACTCATTTAATTTCTTAATTTTGTTTAATCCACTTGCTTTTTATTTCGGAATAAACGAATGCAATTTCCAATAATAAAGCCAACAACCGCAAAGGGAATCCACGAAAATCCTAAGGAAAAGAGTGGGAAGTATTGGTGGGCAATCCCAACCATTGCCTGAGTAACTGCCGTCTTTTGCAATACTGCTGGTAAATGATTTACCAAGTCAAAGATTGCTGGGATAAGCGTCAAACCGGTCGTCACTCGATATACAATCGGGTCAGTCTTAAAAAGTGGTGATGTAATCCCCAAGAGCGTTAAGGTAATTGCCAACGGATAAAGGAACATTAAGACCGGTGTCGACCAGGTAATAATTTTATCCAAGCCCAAATTAGCTACTAAAAGTGAAAAAAGACAGTTGATCAATAAAAATACTTTATAGGAAATCCGGGGAAACAGGTGGTGAAGATCCTCTGAGAAGGCAGCCGCAAGCCCCATCGCAGTTGTCAAACACGTAACGGAGGTTAGGGTCGCTAATAACGCATTACCCGCAACGCCCATGTAATGGTAAGCAATCTGGGCTAGCGTTATCCCACCATTATCCGCAATCTTAAATTGGTGAAGACTCGTTGCCCCCATCCAAATCAGACAAATGTAAATAACAGCGATTCCCATGATCCCCACTGTCCCACTTTTAGCTGTGGTCCACGAAATCTTTCTTGTGTCCTTAATGCCTAAATCTTTAATCGCACTAATTACCGCGACACCAAACGCCAAGCATCCCAGAATATCCATCGTGTTATACCCTTGAAGGAACCCACTCGCAAAGGCGTGGTTAGTATATTCCATCGTAACTGGCGTTGTGTTGGTATTCCCCATTGGTTTAATAAACGCCAAGAAAAAAATAATAAACAACATGACCAGGAAGATCGGGTTAAGAATTTTCCCAATAAGATCCGTAATTTTTGCTTCAGTAACGGTCAAACCATAGACAATTGCAAAGAAGATCCCAGTATAAATTAATAAGCCAATTGAATTAGCACTCGCGGAAATATGCGGAGCAAAACCAATCGTGTATGGAACCGTCGCTGTTCGCGGCATCGCAAATAGTGGTCCTAGAGTTGCCTGAACAAGGACTAAAAAGATCAATGCATAGTAGTGACCAATTGGCCGTGCCAGGTCATAAATCCCGTCTGAACGCGTAATACTAATCGCCAGTAGTGCCATTAATGGTAGAAGGACACCGGAAATCAGAAATCCACTACTCGCACTTAGCCAATGGGCACCCGCTAATTGTCCTAAATGGACCGGAAAAATAAGGTTTCCCGCACCGAATAACACACCAAAAATTAAGGACGCAATTACCAACGTTTGTCGTCCCGTAATCTTCTTCTCTTCCATTTTTAAATTTCCCCCAAATAAATCTCTCTTAACGTCAACAATTAAAAAGCGCCCCTTAAGCAAACTGCTTAAAGGGCGCCAGAGCGTGTTACCACCTTTTTTTACATTATTATCACTAATAATGCCTCATCTCGTACATTGAACTAAGTCAAAATACGATGACGCGATGACGGGCGCTCCCGGTTAGGACTTCTCTCCGTCGCCCTAACTACTCATAGGTTACTTTCTTCTCGAGCTGGTTTCCCTGACTTTCACCTGCCCAGGGTCGCTAACTTAAACCAGTATCAGATTACTCTCCTAATCGCTGTATTTAATCGTTAACTATTGTTTATTAATATACAAAAAGTTACTCTATTCGTCAAATTGACTTTAATTAAAGAACCCTTGAATCCAGTTCACAAAGCGATCCCACCAGGACTGGGCCTGTTGCTGGGCAGCTTTACCATCCTTTGAATTCAAGAACTGCTTTGCCTTATTCATCATGTCACCAGTTGAGTTCTTAACGTTATTGATCGTGTCGCTAACATGGGAACTGTAGTCCTTACTTGAACTAATCGGGGCGTTATTGAACTGAACCAATGCATTTACAATCGTGGTTGTATGGTTCTTAGTTTCATTGTAAATGTTCTGTTTCTTCAAGTTTTGGTTCAAAATATTCTCTATTTGAACCTGCGTTGGCTGTTCTCCACTCCGTTTTTGCTTATTAATCTCTTTAGTCGTATTACCAACTGCTGCCATTAATTTTCCGGGATAACTACTATCATCCTTATTGGCATCAATTGCATCATTCGTGGCACTCAACATTTGGTTAGCTGATTGAGTGTTTTGGTGGTTTAAATCTATTCCATCCGCATTTAATGCCTTATAAACCCCAGTAAGCGCTGATTCACCTGAGACTGGACGGTTAGCGGAAACCGTAATTGTCACGTCCGTTACCCCGGCCATTTGGGCAACCATCGCATATTGCTGAGCCGTTACCTTGGTGATATTACTCTGACCATTAAACTTCTTCACGTTTACCTTAACTCCAGATCCTGGATCAGTCGGAACGATGGAGACAGAACTTACCATGGCCGCATTGGTTGTTGAATCATTGGGATTAATGTACTTTTGATAATCACTAGCAGTCGCCGTAAGCGTCGTAAAGTCGCTATTCACTCCCAAAATATTGCTTAATTCACTTTTCTCCGCTGCCCCAGCACCATAGACGACATATGACTTATTCAACTTGTGTGTCTGGGTAGTTGAAGCAGAGTTCGAACTCGCCGTCACCTGATCATTCGCATGAACAATAACCTGTGAAACGGGGGTTGCTACTAGCGTCATCGCTAAAGTAGATGTTAATAAGATTACTGATAATTTCTTTGAACGCATTATTTATTCTCCTATCAAAGACGGATTACTATCCATCGTATTATTTAATAAGAATAAAAAAACTGCTCTAAAAATACTAGCTCTTTGCCAGAATCTTTAGAACAGTTTATAAATTTTGAAATGCGGTATTTACTTGAACTTACACACTAATTTGCCCAGTAGTGCTTCCACTCTTGGTTAATATTGTACCGTGTCGTGGCTGTTCCGGTCCAAGAAGGAACCTTAACAACCCCATCGATCTTGCTCTTTGGTACAAAGCCCCAGTAACGACCATCATTAGAAACGCTCCGGTGATCCCCAAGGACAAAATATTCACCCTTTGGAACCTTTGTTGCACCACTATTTCGCAACCAATTATTTTGAACTGAGACGCTTCTCAAAGTCCAATCACCGGTTCCAGAAGTTCGTTGGGTCTTGTTAATGTAGTTCTGGTTAATCTTCCGCCCGTTAACGTAGATATTACCGTTATCTGAACGGACAGTATCACCAGGAACACCAATGACCCGCTTAACGTAATCAGTCTTAGTAGCCACTTGAGGATCAACCCCGTTGGCATCAAAGACAATTACGCTTCCGCGGTGGATCTTTGCAGTTTTCAGGCAAAAGACCCGTTCATTATTCTGCAAGTTAGGTAACATTGACGGACCATCAACCCGCACGATTTGGAACAAGAACTGCTTGATTAACAGGGCAATCAATAATCCAATTACAATCGGGATTACCCAGCTCATCGTTTGACGAAATGCTTTCATTACCTTTTATCCCTCGATTTCAAAATCATTAAAACTAAGAAAAGTTTACCATAAAAACGGTAAATGGCGTAATTCTACCCCACTATTATTTATCATACTCTTCCATTAGCTTCTGTGACAATTGGTAATCACCAACATAAGGAATATCTTGGCCCTTTTCGTGCATGAATCGTTCACGACCCTTAGCAGCCATAAACATTGCATCTCCAGGCTTAGCCATTTCGAATGCCTGCTTGATTGCGGCTACCCGGTCAACATTAATAATTACTTTGACGTTTGGATTAGTAATGTGTTCCTTAATGGCTTCGTCAATGTGGTGTGGATCTTCAAAGAAGTTATCTTCACTCGTTAAGATTGCAACATCGGCATATTCAGAAAGTGCCCGACCAACGTCCTTTCGGCGGGATTCAGCCTTCCCACCAGCAGCTCCGATGACCACAATTAATCGGCCATCAGGATATTCATGTTTCATAAACTTAAAACTTTCGGATAAGCTTAGGTAGTTGTGAGCATAATCAACACAGGCAACGAGGCCAGCTTTATTTTTCAGAAATTCCATTCGGCCAGGGACCCGGGTTTCCTTCAATCCTTGGGCAAAATCAGATGGATCATCCTTGAGTTGGGCACTAACAGTAATTGCCGCTAAGGCATTGCTGTAGTTAAAGTGTCCCGGAATCATTACCCGGAATTCACCGTTAACTGCTGACAAGTTGTCGTTATGTGACGAAACATCAAAGTAACCGTGATCCTTACCATGGTAACGGTAATCCGCATCGCTTTCGTCACTACCGAACGTAATTAACTTCTTTCCCAATTCATGAGCCTTTTGTGCAAGTAACTCATAGTAGTCCATATCACGATTAAGGATAACGGTGTTACTATTTACAATAATCTGGCTCTTGCACCAAAGATAATCATCAAAGGTTGGGTGTTCAACTGGACTGATATGATCCGGTGAAATGTTCAAGAAAACACCGATGTTAAAGTGGAGACCATAAACCCGTGACTTCTTATAAGCTTGACTAGAAACTTCCATTGCCAAGTACTTCATTCCGTTATCGACAGCCCCCCTCATCATCCGGAAAAGATCTAGGGATTCTGGGGTTGTCAGATGAGCTTCAATAAAGTTCTTACCATCAATACACTCATCAATTGATGAGAATTGACCAACTACTGGGCCAAATTCATGCGCTAAGATATGGCGGGTAAAGTAAACGGAAGTAGTCTTTCCTTTTGTTCCCGTAAAGCCAATTAATTCAAGCTTTTCATCGGGACAGCCATAGAAGTGACGAGCAATCACTGCCATTGACTTTTGCACATCAGTAACAATGATTTGTGGCGTTGATTGAGCTTGCTGATCTAACTTATCAGTGTAAATAAGTTCAGAGATCGCAGCAGTTACTCCTTTTTCAATGGCACTTGCCAAATATTCAGGGTTAAACTTCAAACCCTTACAGAAAAACAGGGTGCCATCACTGATCTTACGGGAGTCATAGGATAGATCGGTAATTTCGGCGTTTGCCGTATTTTCTGGGACAGTGTAGTACCAGTCACCGTTAATAATAATTTCCTTATAAAGACCATTTTCTTTTAGTAAATCAGTGATTTCTTTTAATGTGAGCATTTATTCAGCCACCTCATCAAGTTTCTTAACTTCTTCAGGAATAAAGTCATCAATAAAGTATTGCTTGTACCATACCAAGAAAGTATAGATTGTCCAGATCTTCCGTCGACCATCAATCTTACCGTTAAAGTTATCATCAAGTAACTTCAAGATCTTATCTTGGTCAAAGAATTCCTTAACAAAGTCTTGTTCAAAGAGGTCCCGAACTTCTTCGTAGTACTTCTTTTCACGCAACCATGCCCGAACTGGAACTGGGAAGCCCATCTTTGGCCGAGTTGCCCATTCTTCAGGAAGGTGACGGTTAGCTGCCATCCGGAAAGCCCACTTAGTTCCGTGACGGTTAAAGAGGTATTTCGTTGGGGTATGACCAGCAACCCGCATCACTTCACGGTCCAATAATGGTACCCGCAATTCAAGCGAGTTAGCCATACTCATCTTATCGGCCTTCAAGCAGATATCACCAGGCATGAACTTGTGAATATCAAGGTATTGCTTCTTGGCAACTTCATCAATATCCTTATCTTCAACATTCTTCAAAATTGGGTCAATAATATCATCAATTGTTGGACCACAGTTGTATTTTTCTTGAAGAATATCAGCTGCTTCATCTGGTGAGAAGATGTATGCTTGTCCAATAAACTTCGATTCACGAACTGGTGCCAATGCACGGAACATGTGTAATTGACCATGGAAGTGCTTGCCGTCTAACCATTTAGCAATCTTGTAACGCTTTTCTTGTGGCAATTCACGTAACTTATCAGTAAACCAACGGATCAACATTGAGTTGGAGTTGAAACCATAGTCAATGTACCCAGCAAATAATTCGTCGGCCCCTTCACCAGAAAGCATGGCCTTGTAGCCATTTTCCTTAGCAAGACGGGTCAAGAAGTATAACGGAATAACTGATGGGTTTGAGTCTGGTTCATCCAAGTAGTATTGGATCAATGGGAAAGTATGGAACGCTTCCTCATTAGTTAACTTTGCATCAGTGTTCTTCAGATCGAGCTTGGCAGCAAGTTCACGTGCCTGCTTAGTTTCATCATAGGTACTATCGAAACCAATTGAGAAGGTATTATCTGGCCGCATCATTGCTGTAACGTAACTTGAGTCAACCCCAGCTGAAAGGAAGGAACCAACCTTAATCCCTTTATCAGCAAATGAGTGGGCTTTAACGGAGTCACTTACGATATCTTCAATGTTATCAACGGCCTTATCGAACCCTTCATCTTGGGGATCAAAGTCTGCGTCCCAGTATTCCTTCATGTCAAATTGACCATCTTTATAGTGGAAATAGTGGCCTTCTGGCAACTTGTAAATATCCTTAAAGAAGGTCTCTTGAGTTGCTGAATATTGGAAAGTCATGTAAGGCTTTAACGCATTCTTGTTTAATTCCTTATTAAAGTTCGGGTGATCAAGGAAGGCCTTAATTTCAGAACCAACAAAGAAGGTGCCGTTCATCTTCCCGTAGTAAAGTGGCTTAATTCCAAAGTGATCCCGGGCACCAAACATATCCTTATTTTTAAAGTCCCAGATAATGAAGGCGAACATTCCCCGGAGACGTTTTAAGACATCGTCACCCCATTGTTCATACCCGTGAAGGATTACCTCAGTATCAGCATGAGTCTTGAAAGTATGCCCTAAATCAATTAATTCTTCCCGTAATTCTTTAAAATTGTAAATTTCACCGTTAAATTCAATTGCCATACTGTTATCTTCGTTAAAGATTGGTTGGTTACCACTCTTAACGTCGATGAAACTTAACCGTCGGAAACCAAGAGCAACATTTTCGTCTACGTATTGACCTTCTGAGTCTGGTCCCCGGTGGATGATCCGGTTCTTCATTTTCCGAATCAAGCTATCTTTAAGCTTTGGATCTTCGTTATCAACGAAGGCTACAATTCCACACATCTTGAATTCTCCTTTTCTTAACGTTGTACAAAGTACTTTTGGTAGTTCTTATTAATCAACCAGAATGAGTAATGCATTAATAGCCGTTGCTTGAAGCTATCGTTCTTATCAAAGGCAGTCGTTCCCCACTGCCCTGCTTCCAAGAGCTTCTTGGCCTTTTCCTTATATTTATTTTCTTTAGCATACTTGTAGAAAACCTTCTTTGGCGCATTGAGCCAGAGCATGTTTCCCTCAGCATAATCAGTTTCTTTAAATGGCTTGTGATCAATCACATCATCAACCACGTACTTAGCTAAGTTATAGCCATTAAGGGTACAGTAGAAACTACTCCGCCCCTGACGAAGGTTAATTTCAAAAATCTTGAACTGCTTATCACGCCGGTCATACTTCATATCAAAGTCCGCAAAACCAACGTACTTTACTTCTTCCAAGAACTTTTGAATTGTCTTGTAAATTGCCATATCCTTTTCTGGCAAGATAACCATGTAGTTGCCGACCGCTACTGGTGACGGATCTTCTAGCAATGGGTGAGCTAGACTAATCATCCGCACATTGTGGTCAGAATCCACATAGGCGTTAACAGTCCGCATATTGGAGTCATCACCCGGAATAAAGTCCTGAGCAATCATCTTCCCGGTATAACCAGCCTTATAGATCTTTGGCATTAATTCATCAAATTGTTCACGCTTATCTAAAACATAAGCTTTCTTCCGACCTTCAAAGTGAATATCAAGCCATTCAACACTATCAGAAGGCTTTAACGCAATTGGAAAATCAAATGGCAATTCAATTGGTTCACCAGATTCAACTTCGTCTTTAGTAATGATCTTTGTCTTTGGGTAAGGAAGACCATATTTTTCAGCTGCTTCGTAGAACGTTTCTTTCGTTCCCAGCTTATTAAAGAGAGCCGCATCCACGTATGGACAAATGAAGTGTTCTTTTAATTCATCCAAGTGGTTAGCGATTAATTCCGTATAACCATCCCCACAAGAAAGCAGTAAGTATTTCTTCTTTGGATCAAGGTTTGCAGCAATCTTACGCATTGTTTCAATAAAAACTGGATCCTCATTGAATCCTTCAACAACATGGACATCGACCAGCTTAGTATAACGAGTTGGTGCCATGTGCATTACTCCATAGGCAATACTCTTAATACCATATTCTTGATAAAAAGACCGTGCCATTCCGTAACAATTAAAGTCTGTCCCCAACAGGATTGGTTGAAAATCCTCGCGGGGTTGACTAATCTTTTCACTCATCTCTACTTGCCTCGTTTGCTTTTTAAATCAATCTTCAGTATAGCGATTCTCAAAATATTTGTAAATAGAATAAAATGAGGCGTAAATCAAACTTAACTTCAAACTACGCCTCATTTTAAATTACCGAATTTACTTTCGAATGTAGACACTCAAAATTGCTAAATCAGCAGGATTTACCCCACTAATCCGAGAAGCTTGTGCAAGGGTTTCAGGACGGATCTTTTCAAGCTTTTGCCGACCTTCTGTTGCCAAGCCATCAACCTTTTCGTAATCAATATTAGCTGGGATCCGCTTTGCTTCCATCCGCTTCAATCGAGCAACCTTTTCTTCTTCCTTCTTAATGTAACCAGCATACTTTAATTGAATTTCTACTTGTTCAATTACGTGACGATCCAACTCTTCAGCCGGTGCCGGAATGAACTTCATTAGCGTCTCATAATTAACGTATGGACGCTTAATGAAGTCAGCTGCGGTGATTGCATCCTTCAAGCGATTATCACCATGGGCCTCGATGAATTGGTTAACTTCATCGTTGTTTGGCTTAAGCTTTTCACTCTTTAAGCGGGCAATTTCGTCTTGAACTTGATTTTCCTTCTTTTCCATCTTGGCATAACGTTCATCGCTGACAAGGCCAATTTCATGCCCCTTCCCCATTAAACGGAAGTCAGCATTGTCGTGACGAAGGATTAACCGGTATTCAGCCCGGCTAGTCAATAGACGGTATGGTTCCTTAGTTCCCTTCGTTACTAGGTCATCAATCATTACCCCAATGTAAGCGTCTGACCGCTTGAGAACAAACGGCTTCTTTCCAAGGGCCCGCAATCCTGCGTTAATTCCTGCAATCAATCCTTGACCAGCGGCCTCTTCATAACCTGAAGTTCCATTAGTTTGGCCAGCAGTATACAGGTTTTTAACTAATTTAGTTTCAAGTGTTGGGTGAAGTTGGTATGGTGCAACCACATCATATTCAATCGCGTATCCTGGACGCATCAATTGGGCATCTTCTAGTCCCTTAACAGAATGTAAAATCTTTTGTTGGATTTCTTCTGGCATTGAAGTGGATAACCCATCGACATACCATTCGTCAGTGTCTCGTCCTTCAGGTTCCAAGAAGATTTGGTGACGACTCTTATCCGCAAACCGGACAATCTTATCTTCGATTGATGGGCAGTAACGTGGGCCAACTCCCTTAATTACCCCGGAGAACATTGGGGCCCGATCAAGGTTATCCCGAATTAGTTCATGGGTCCCCGGATTAGTATAGGTTAACCAACATGAAATTTGTTCACTTAATGGTAAGTAATGATCATCAGGAGTATCAAAACTAAAGTGGTGAACTTCCTTGTCACCAGGTTGTTCTTCAGTTTCATTATAGTGAATTGTATTCCCATTAATCCGTGGTGGGGTCCCAGTCTTGAACCGTTCAAGATCAAAGCCAAGTTCTTCAAGGTTCTCCGAAAGTTTTACAGCAGACTTGGAGTTATTTGGACCTGACTCATATTGGAGTTCACCAATAATAATCTTTCCCCGAGCGGCAGTTCCGACAGTCAAAACAACTGTTTTTGCATGGTAACGGGCACCAGTATTCGTAATGACCCCCTTGCAAACTCCATCTTCAACAATTAGTTGGTCGACAGTTGCCTGACGAAGATCCAAGTTTGGTTGCTTTTCAATTGTTTCTTTCATTGAACGGTGGTATGCATGCTTATCAGCTTGAGCACGCAATGCCCGGACGGCAGGGCCCTTCCCGGTATTGAGCATCCGCATTTGAACATAAGTCTTGTCAATATTGTGCCCCATCTCACCACCAAGGGCGTCAATTTCACGAACCACAATTCCCTTAGCAGGGCCACCAACAGACGGGTTACATGGCATGAAAGCAACCATATCGAGGTTAATGGTTACTAACAAGGTCTTGTTTCCCATGCGGGCAGCAGCAAGTGCCGCCTCGCTTCCTGCATGGCCAGCACCAACGACAATTACATCATAATTATCGCTATCGTATTGTACTGCTTCACTTGTTTGCATTTTCTTCCTCCTACTTTCCTAGACAGAATTGACTAAAGAGTTGATCCAACAATTCGTCTTGGTAACTATCACCGGTAATTTCACCCAGAAGATCCCAACAACGGGTCATATCAATTTGCACGAGGTCAACTGGCATCCCCGCAGCAATCCCCTTAAGAACATCGCCTAAAGCATCGTCTGCTTGGTGGAGCAGCCCAATATGACGCGCATTAGTTACCATTACGCTATTCTGGTTATTTTCAATTCCTTCTTCAAAGAACATCTTACTAATGGTTTCACCAAGCTGGTTCATTCCCTCATTCTTCACGATTGAAGTTTCGATCAACTTGTCGTCTCCCACTAGTTTCTTTAATTCATCCCGATCGACCTTATTTGGTAAATCAGTCTTGTTTAAAATCACAATTCGTTGCTTGTCCTTAGTTGCTTCAAGGAGTTCCCGATCTTCGGCTGTTAGTTCTTCTGAATTATCAATCAACAATAAGATAAGGTCAGCAGCATCTAAGGCCTTCCGACTCCGTTCAACACCAATTTTTTCAACCTGATCTTTTGTATCGTGAATTCCAGCAGTATCGATCAACTTCAGTGGTACCCCGTTAACGTTAACGTACTCTTCAATCACGTCCCGGGTTGTCCCAGCCACGTTAGTAACGATCGCTTTATCTTCATGTAATAAGGAATTAAGCAAACTGGACTTTCCAACATTTGGTCGACCAATAATGGCGGTTGCTAACCCTTCCCGAAGGACCTTCCCCTGCTTTGCGGTCTTTAATAGCGCTTCAATCCGTTGACGAATTTCGGTAGCCTTTTCCTTAAGCATCTTGGTCGTCATTTCTTCAACCGCATCATATTCTGGATAATCAATATTAACCTCTACCTGGGCCAAGACATCCAAAATATTCTTCCGAAGCTTACGGATTAAATGGGATAAGTTCCCGTCAAGCTGGTTTAAGGCAACCTTCATCGACTTGTCTGTCTTTGCCCGGATTAAGTCCATTACAGCTTCAGATTGAGATAAGTCAAGACGCCCATTTAAGAAGGCCCGTTTGGTAAATTCACCTGGTTCTGCCATTCGGGCACCATAGCTTAGTACCAGTTGGAGGATCCGGTTAGTTGCGAGTAGTCCACCATGACAATTGATTTCCACAACATCTTCACACGTATAAGTATGCGGTGAACGCATTACCGAAACCATCACTTCATCAACTTCTTCATTATTATCAGGGTCAATCACATGACCATAGTTGATCGTGTTTGTTTGAACTTTGGCGAGGTCTTTTCCCCGATAAATTTTTTGCGCTACCGGAATTGCGTCATCCCCACTGATCCGGATGATCGAAATTCCCCCTTCACCAACTGGGGTCGAAATCGCTGCAATTGTATCATTATCAGTGTTTGCCACCGCCAAGACTCCTTTCTAATAAAAAAAGCGCCCTCCACGTCATCCGCCAATCGCTTGGCAATCACATGGTCAAAGCACTTTCACTACTTTAACAAGTATTCTAAATTTTATAACCGCAATTATTTTAGTTTCATCATCCTAAAATGTCAACTATTAAACCCGGTTGTTCTTATGAGCCCTAATTTTTAGGTGCAATCACAATACTTCGGTATGGCTCGCGACCATGGGAATAGGTTTTAACATGAGGGTTATCCTGGAGTTCCTGGTGGAGTTGTTTCCGTTCACGAGCTGGCATTGGGTCAAGGAAAACAGCTTGTCCAGTAGAAACGACATCCATTACAGACCGTTCTGCTAATTGCCGTAAGGATTCTTCACGACGTTGACGGTAGTTTGCCGTATCTAAGACTACCATCGTCTTTTCTGCACCGTGGTAATTCATAAAGGCATTGCTGATTTGCTCCATCGCATTAATTCGCCGCCCATGATGACCGATAATCCGCCCAGACTGCTCACTTTGTAAGTCAATCTTTACCTCATGAGAACGAACATCCTCAATAACCGGATTAACTTCAATCCCCAAGTTTTTAAACACGTCTTTCAGGTATTCAGCAAGATCCTGGCTTACTTTCTTTACCCGTTTAACATTTTGTTCGTGACGTCGCTTCATCTCAGCTGGGTCAATCTCGTTTTTCTTCACCGGTTCATGACGAGGTTTTGGATCCCGTTGACGCTTACTTTGCCGTTTTTTGTTATGGGATTTCTGACTTTGTTCATGCTTCTTTGCCTTTTGGGGAGCTTCTTTAACTGACACTTCAATTATTGCGTCCCGGCGGCCGATTCCCAAGAACCCATGACGTGCTGACTGAACAATTTTAATTTCTAATTGTTCTTTTGCTACCCCAAGTTTCTTACTAGCAGAGGCAACTGCTTGTTCAACAGTTTCTCCTGTATAACGTCCCATTAATTTTCATCTCCATCCTAATTACTTAACTAGGCTATTTTACAACGGAATCATGGTTTACGCCAAACGAGTTCTTTACTTAGTCACAGTATACTTTTGTAACCTCACCACTAGTAAGCGCCATTTTCTTACCATGTTTATCTTCAATCACCAGTCTTGCCTGACTATCAATGCCACACACCCGGCCAACAATTTCAGTTCTTTCCCGCATCACTTTAACCATTTGTTGGTCCAGGTAATTATGCTGACGATATTGATCTAAGAACTTGCCAGATTGGTAATTTGCATTTACCTCAATTAGCTGCTTTACAATCTCTGCAGTCAGCTTATTCCTGTCTACTCCTCAATCCGTAATCGTCTCTGCAATATTTTTAACGAAGGAGGAAATTGTTTTACGTTAATATTAAGACCGATCCCGGTAACGTAACAATAAGAATGTTCCTGCATTTGATATACCGATTCACAAAGAATTCCCCCAATTTTTCTTCCAAAAAGATAGATATCATTTAACCACTTTAATTGAAACGGAAGGGCTGGGTAAAATTCTTGGAGTGCATTTAGGACAGCCACACCAACACCGGTAGTAAATAAGCCACTCTGTTGAATTTCTCGTGGCGTCTTATGGGGTAAAACAATCGTCATATAAATTCCTGCATTGGCTGGTGAATAAAATGTCCGACCAAGTTTCCCGTAACCCGCACTTTGTTGGTTAGCGACTACCAATAATTCTCTTCCTAACGAACCTTTTTCCAAAACCTGCTTAGCATAATCCTGGGTTGATGTAACTCGCGATTTCACAATTATCTTTCCAGAAAAATTAGAACAAAAATGACTTATCTTCTCTCAGATAAGTCATTTTTCATTACTTGCTTCATTAGATTAAATGCACACCTTTATCAACATAAATCACGTCACCAACAACCCCAGTTGATAGATCACTCATTAAGAATGCGCAAGTTCCACCAATTTCTTTCAAACTTACACTCTGACCATCAACAGTCCGTTCTTTAGACATCTTTAATAGATCCGCGTGACCATTAATTCCCGTAACTGCTAGTGTCTTCACAGCCCCAGCAGAAATGGCATTAACTCTAACATTAGCATCGCCCATATCACGTGCCAAGTAGCGAACACTTGCCTCTAATGCTGCCTTAGCAATCCCCATCACGTTATAGTTAGGAATTGCCCGTTCAGAGCCAAAGTAAGTCAAAGTGACAATGCTATTTGGATCGTTAAGGAGTTCTAGGCTTTGAGCATACTTTGCCACGGCAATTAATGAGTATGCTGAAATATTTTGGGCAAGTGCATAGCCATCTCTGCTAACACCAAGGATTGAACCGCCTAATTCTTCTTTTTTTGCGTAGGCAATCACATGAACGATTCCATCTACGGAGCCAACAGCTTCTTTAATGCTGGTAAAGGCCTTCTCGATACTCTCATCATTTGCAACGTCACATTCAAATAGTTGAGCATCATCGCTTACTAACCGTTGAAGGCTGCGCTTCATCCGATCATTTTGATATGTATAGATAATGGTAGCTCCTTGACGTTCAATTTCTTGCGCACATCCCCAAGCAATTGAACGTTTATTAGCTACTCCCATTACAATAATCTTCTTATCTGCTAAAATTTGCGGTACCGTTCATACCGCTGTTTTAATAAGTCTTCTACCGGCATTTTTTGCTCAGTTGACCGCTCAAACAACCGCGTAATCTTTTCACCAGTTACGGTTCCGAGCGATCCCATAATAAACGTTGGGTCCATAATCCCTAACCCAAATTTTTCCTGACCAACCATGGCGGTTCCCGTTAACACGGAATCATTCAATTTCGTTTGTTGTTGGGCCTTCGCAAGTTTTTGATCATATCCCGGAAAATTAAGGGGATCCGTTATCTGCAAGTCAGTATCAAATTCAGTGAATTGATCAACCAACCAATTTAGACGTTGCCGAGCACTTATTCGAAAACCGTAAAAGCCATTTGGACATGTCTGGTACTGATCTAAATCATCAGTAAGAACCGTCGTTTCACATTTTGGATATTTTGTCCATAAATTATCCGGTACTTTAGCGTCAGCTTCTCGATCGGCTTTAATATGATGGGCTGTAAGAGTGTTGTCATGATCGTACAAGTTCATTGCGACTATGGTTCTCCTTCCACCGCTTTAAAAATACTTTTTCTAAGTAACTAGTTGTAAAATCACCTTTAATAAAAGTAGGATCCTGAAGAATTGCCAATTGAATTTCTTGGTTAGTCTTTATTCCCTCAATAACCATCTCGTTAAGTAACCGTTTAATCTTCTCGATTGCTTCTGCTCGGTCATGGCCAAGGGCAATTACTTTAGCAACCATTGAATCGTAAATTTGAATATCTGACTGGTCAAATGGTAAATCCTCACCAGCAGCCACTTTTAACTGTGCTTTTACAAGGTCGATCCCAGTTACCATTTCCGTTACGGTATGTTCGACTTGAATCCGCGTGTTCATTTCCATGAAGTAGAAATGGTGATCCTGATCCATTAAGAATTCGATTGTTCCTGTATTCAGGTAATCGATCCCGTTAATGGCTCTTAAGGCAATCTGGCCTAGCTGCTTTCGTTCCTGTTCAGTTACTAACTGACACGGACTTTCCTCTAGGACCTTCTGCTTATTAATTTGAAGTGAACAGTCTCTTTCCGGGAAGTAAACAGCATGACCTGCTTGATCACGAAATACCTGGACTTCAATGTGCTTGACGTTCTCCATGATCTTTTCGATATACATGTGATCGTCTCCAAAGGCTAATTTGGCTTCGCTTTGGGCTTCATTAAATGAATCAGTCATCGCTGCTTCATCATTAATTCGCCGAATTACCTTACCGCCACCACCAGCGGCAGCCTTGATTAATACCGGATAACCAATTTTCGCTGCTACCCGTTTTGCCTCATTTACGTCCTGAATATAGTCATCACTACCTGGAATAACCGGAACATCAAGCAGCTTCATTTGCTGTCGAGTGTGTTCCTTATTCCCCATCAAATCAATAATCTTTGCATCCGGACCAATAAAGGTAATTCCACAGGCCTGACACATTTCAGCAAACTTACTATTTTCCGAAAGAAAACCAAATTCAGGGTGAATTGCCTGGGCGCCCGTACCGATAGCAGCAGCTAAAATATTCTTCATATTTAGGTATGATTCCTGAGGCCGTGCTCCACCGACACAAACTGCTTCGTCAGCTAATTGAACGTGGAGACTCAAGAATTAAGATTGAAGCAGCCTGTGCCAACGTTTCAATAATCAATACTCCAGGCATTACTGGGTTACCAGGGAAGTGTCCCTGGAAAAATGATTCGTTGATCGTGACATTCTTGGCTGCCGTAATCTCTTTTCCAGGATCCAATTCATCAACATAGTCGATATAGCAAATTGGGTACCAGTTAGGAATCAAATCCATAATTTCCTGAGCGATCATTATAGCCAAAGCAGTTACCCTCCTCAAAGAAAGTATTTCGAATATCAAAATATTCGATGTTCAAATTATCATTCAGTGTCTACTTAGTAGCTTCCCAATTATCAATGCATCTATACAGCATTTAATCGTTGATATATCATCATTGATCATTTATTAATTTGATTAGCTTTCTTTTGAAGTGACTTCCTAAATTTATTTTGGCTATCAAACTAATTTTTAAAAATAAAAGATCAGGGAAAACAAACAATTTTCCCTGATCTTTTATTTTTAAATTATTTTCTCCGACTACTATATGCCCGCCGTTTAGCTTTTTCAAGTTTCCGCTTTCTTGCCTTCGCTTGTTTTTCCTTAGCTTCCCGTTCACGACGAATCTTAAATGGATTTTGTAATAAGAGTGTTTGAACTACCTGGAATGCATTAGAAACTACCCAATACAGGGTAATTGCTGAGGAGAATCCTAACGCCATGAAAAATACCATGATCGGCATAAACCATGTCATTGCAGAAGTCATCGCATTTCGTTCAGGCATTGAAGCCATTGAAAGCCATGAACTCAAGAAAGTAAAGAGGGCTGCCAGAACCGGCAAAATATAGTAAGGATCAGTATGACCTAATTGAAGCCATAAAAATGTCCCATGCCGTAATTGTGGGGTCCGCCAAATTGCCTGGTAAAGTGCCCACATAATTGGCAACTGAATAATCAATGGCAACATTGAAGCCCAAGGATTAACCCCCGCTTCCTTGTAAAGCTTGCTGGTTTCTTCCTGCATCTTCACCATGGACTCGCGATCTCGTGATGAGTATTTCTTTTGAATTGCCTTTAACTTAGGAGCTAACTCCTGAGTCTTTAACATTGACTTTGTCTGGTAGAACATCAATGGTAACAGGAGGACACGGATAATAATCGTGAAGATAATAATCCCCATACCATAGCCACCACAATTGTTTGATAGCCAAATGATGAACCGCGAGAAATTATAAACTATGTAGTGATCCCATAAACCAGTACTGTGGCTCGTAACTGGTTTATTTGAACAGGCTGCCAGGAAGAGCGTTAGACTCCCTATCGCAGCAAGGCTTAGGACCCGCTTTGTCTTTTTCATTGATTAACGATCCTCACTTTTTTCTTCTAGTAAATGTGCTCGTTTAAGAACATGCACAAGATTCTTTTTTGTTTCCGCCATTTCCAGGCCATCCGCAGCTGGACGAGCAATTACTAAGAAATCCACGTCTTGCCGTAGATAAGGCTTTACTTCAAGGAGAGTTTGCCGAATACGGCGTTTAACCCAGTTTCGGTGAACAGCATTTCCAATCTTCTTTCCCACAGAAATACCAACCCGAAAATGCTTTTGACCTGGTTTTGCCATCTGGTAAATGACAAATTTATGGTTGGCGACGGAATTATGAGTTTCAAAGACTCTTTGAAACTCACTTTCCTTTTTTACCCGGTATGATTTTCTCATAATAATGTAAATCTCCAGCCTTAATAAATATAAAAAGGGCCGGACATCGCAACTTCAACGAAACGATAGCTCGTCAAGCTGACTGCCCTGCCCTAACAATAAAAAAAGCCACTATAAAAGTGGCCGTAATTATGCAGATAATACTTTTCTGCCCTTTTGACGCCGACGTGCTAATACCTTACGGCCGTTACTGGTGCTCATACGCTTACGGAAGCCATGGACACGTGCACGGTGACGCTTCTTTGGTTGAAACGTGCGCTTCATACGATTGCACCTCCTATTCAATCTGAATGGTTTGGTTTTTATAGTCTAAAAAGACGATCTCTTCAAACATACTCTGGAAGTATACCATACTTTTTCAAAATATTAAACGTGAAATTTTTTTAGAATTTTTTATTTATCCACAGAATGACTAAAACAATCCACAGTGTTGTGTATTACCCTCCCCTGTGGATAAGTTATTAACCGTGATTTCACAGGATTTTTCAACAATTCACAACTTGTTATCAAAGTTATCCACAGCCCTGTTAAAAACTGTTCATAACTCTTATAAACATTGATATATCAGTGTTTAATTATCCACAAGTATAGTGGAAATCTTTTATTTTTCTATTTTTTCCACATTTTCCCCATTCTGGTTTTTGATTTACACACAGTGTTGTGTAATTTTTTTGAATTATCCACTTATGCTTACTTACCTGTGGAAAACTTTTTTTCATAATGATAAAATGTCGTTTGTAATTTAATAAGCTTAGGAGGGGAACTATTTTGACTGAGCTCGATTCTCTATGGGAAGCGATCCAAAATTCATTTCGTCAAAGTAAAAGTCAAGTTACCTTTGACACACTAATTGCTCCGGCAAAACCACTCTCTCTTTCTCAAAACCAGTTAGAAGTTGAAGTACCCACAAAAGTACATCGTGATTTCTGGGAAAAAAATTTAAAGGACGAACTTAAAAAGTACGCTCAAGCAGTTACTAATCAAGACATTGAGCCGCATTTTGTCCTTGAGGGAGAATTCGATCCTTATCAAAATGATCGACCAGCTGAATCATCCAATTTTGAAATGGATACGCCACTTAATCCACATTACAACTTCAAAACGTTCGTTGTTGGTGAAGGAAATAAGATGGCTCATGCTGCAGCCTTTGCCGTTGCTGAAAGTCCAGGTGGCCTTTATAACCCACTCTTCATTTATGGTGGTGTTGGTTTGGGGAAAACCCACTTAATGGAAGCAATTGGTAACCACATGCTACAACTTAATCCCGCAGCAAAGGTTAAATATGTAACTAGTGAAGAATTTACAAATGACTTTATCCATTCTATTCAAAGTAATTCTACAGAAAAGTTTCGGGAGGAATACCGCAACCTTGACTTATTGCTAATTGACGATATTCAATTCCTTGCTAATAAGGAAGGTACCCAACTAGAATTCTTTAATACTTTTAACGCTCTTCACGACAATAAGAAGCAAATCGTTATGACTTCCGACCGAATTCCAAACGAAATTCCTGAACTTCAGGATCGTCTTGTTTCACGGTTTAGGTGGGGGTTAACGGTTGAAATTACACCGCCTGATTTAGAAACCCGAATTGCTATTTTACGGAGTAAGGTCGAAGAAGATCATATTAATATTGGAAACGATACTTTAAACTACATTGCAGGCCAAATTGATACTAATATTCGGGAACTTGAAGGAGCATTAACGAAGGTTCAAGCATTCTCTAACCTAAGTAAAGAGCCAATTACTCCGCACCTTGCGTCCCAAGCACTTCGCGGTCTACAAAGCAATACTAAAACCACAATTACCATCGCGGAGATTCAGAAAAATGTTGCTGATTTCTACAATATTACCCAAAGCGACATTATTGGAAAAAAACGGGTTAAGCAAATCGTTGTTCCGCGTCAAATCGCAATGTACCTTTCCCGCGAATTAACTGATTTTTCTTTACCAAAAATCGGTAAGGAATTCGGTGGTAAGGATCACACTACAGTTCTTCACGCAATCGATAAAATTGAAGAGGAGCTACAAACTGACAGTAATTTACAAAATCAACTAAATACGTTAAAGGCCAAACTAAAAGCATAATTGTGGAAAAGTCTAAAGTTATCCGCAAACTTATCCACAAGTTGTCCACAGGTGAATAAGTTGATTTATCTTAGTCGATCTAAGTTATCCACAGTATTAACAGTATCTACTACTTCGACTATTATTTAAAGTATTAATATAAATATATATAAACTACCAAAAGGGGTATACAGAATGAAATTTACCATCAACCGTTCAGCATTTATTAGTCAATTAAATAATGTTCTTCGTGCTATTTCATCTAAGACTACTATTCCAATTTTAACTGGATTAAAAATGGTAGTTGCTAATGATAGCATTACGTTAACAGGTAGCAACTCTGATATTACTATTGAAAGCGTAATGTCAGCTAATGACGAAAACTATGAATTAACAATTGATGAACCTGGATCAATTGTTTTACCAGCCCGGTTCTTTAGTGAAATTGTTAAAAAATTGCCAGATAAGCATGTAACTATCGAAGTTACTAGCGGATTCCAAGCTGATATTACTTCTGGGAATGCCAAATTCCAAATTAATGGACAAGATGCCGAAAACTTCCCTCATTTACCAGAGGTTGAAGCAGATAATCCAGTTGTCCTTGCCAATGACATTCTCAAGGAAGTTATTCGCCAAACTGTTATCGCTGTTTCAAAACAGGAAAGTCGCCCAATCCTCGCTGGGATCCACGTAACGTTACGTGATGAATTATTAACTGCCGTTGCCACTGATAGTCACCGACTAGCACAACGGAAAGTGAACTTAGAAGGAATTGGCGACGTTAATTATGATGTAATTATTCCAGGGAAAAGCCTAGATGAACTTTCAGGGATGATTAGTGATGTCAAAGATGACGTAAAAATGCAGGTCACTGATAATCAAGTACTATTTATTTTCGGGAACACACATTTTTATTCCAGATTGCTAGAAGGAAATTATCCTGAAACAAGTCAATTAATTCCTGATAGTGCTGATACAACAATTGAGTTAGATGCAGGAGCATTCTTATCGTCAATTGATCGGGCCTCATTACTTTCTCATGAGAGTCGTAATGACGTTGTTAAACTAACGATCAAGCCTGGTGAAAATCTTGTTCGGATTAGTGGGGATTCACCAGATATTGGGATGGTAGAAGAAGATGTGGCTACTTCTTCGGTAGAAGGAAATGATTTGGAAATTTCCTTCAATCCAAACTACATGAAGGATGCATTACGGTCATTTGGACAATCAACCGTTAAGGTTTCGTTTACTTCACCACTTCGGCCATTCACATTGGTACCAACGGAAGATACAGAAAACTTTGTTCACTTGATTACACCAGTTCGAACTTTTTAATAGTATGTAAGAGGATTATGGTAGTTATTTGTCATGGTCCTTTTTTATTTTTAAAAATTTGCTGAAATCGGTTTTTAAGCAAACTAAGCGTTTTTTACTTAATTTTGATAAAAAAGGCTAATTACCTCTAAGAGGCCCAAAAAAGGCTATCAACGCGTTTTATCTCTTAGAATGTGGTATAATAGTATTTGTGAAAAGTAGGTGATTAAGTGTGGAAACAAAGACCATAAAAATTGATCGGCCTTTCATTACCTTGGGACAATTGCTTAAGGAAGAAGGAATCATCCCGACCGGTGGTGCGGCTAAGTGGTTTTTAAAGGAACATGATGTCCGGATTAATGATGAGCTTGAGGATCGTCGGGGCCGGAAATTGTATCCAGAAGATGTTGTTATCATCCCTGAACATGAGCCAATTATGATTAAGAGTAAGTAGGAAATTACATGATTCTTTCAGAATTGCACTTACATAATTTTCGTAATTATGAGGATCTAACAGTTCGTTTTGCACCGGGAGTTAACGTCCTAATTGGTCATAATGCCCAAGGAAAAACGAACATGTTAGAAGCAATTTATGCCTTGTCATTAACGCGAAGTCACCGGACTAATAACAACCGGGAACTAATTAATTGGAAGCATAAATTTGCAACAATTAGCGGGATTGTTCAAAAAACAAGTGGCCGAGTACCATTAGAACTGGAATTTACTTCTAAGGGAAAACGGGCCAAGGTTAATCATCTTGAGCAAACTCGTCTATCAACATATGTTGGCCAACTAAATGCCATTCTATTTGCGCCGGAGGACTTATCCCTCGTTAAGGGGGCACCAGCACTGCGGCGCCATTTTATGGATATGGAATTTAGTCAGATGAGTAGTAAGTATCTCTATAATGCCGGTCAATATCGAACCCTATTACGTCAGAGAAATAAGTATTTAAAGCAGTTAAAATATGGTCAACAGCATGACAAGGTTTTACTTGGGGTGCTTTCAGATCAACTAGCTGCTTATGGCGCAGAGGTTATTATTGCCCGTTACCAATTCCTGAAGCATTTGGAAAAATGGGCTTCACAGCTTCATAAAAAGATTTCACTAAATGCTGAAGAATTAAGGCTAGATTACGTTACTCAATTGAAACTAGGCGAAAAAACGACTGTTGAACAGGCCTACCAGGAATTGCTTGGCCTTTATCAGTCTCATGTAGAGTGGGAGATTGATAGGGGGACGACAATGTATGGGCCACAACGTGATGATATTCATTTTATGGTCAACGGAAAGAATGTACAGTCATTTGGTTCACAGGGGCAGCAGCGAACAACGGCATTGTCTGTTAAATTAGCAGAAATTGATCTGATGAAAGAACAGACTGGGGAATATCCGTTACTGCTTCTTGATGATGTCTTATCTGAATTAGATACAATTCGTCAGACACACTTATTAACTGCCTTTCAGGATAAGGTGCAAACCTTCCTGACGACAACAAGTCTTAATGATGTTGCTCGACAGTTAATTCATCAACCGAAAATCTTTGAAATTGAACATGGTACTTTGAGCAAGGGGGAAACACAGTGAGCGACGAGCAAAAAGAAAGAAAAGCTGAGTTAGCGAGCGAGTATGATGCCAGTCAAATTCAAGTTCTTAAGGGGCTTGATGCGGTACGTAAGCGACCGGGGATGTATATTGGTTCGACCTCGGCTCAAGGACTCCATCATCTAGTTTGGGAAATCGTTGATAACGGGATTGATGAAGCTTTAGCTGGCTTCTGTGATGAAATTAACGTGGTTGTTGAGCCAGATAATAGTATTTCAGTTACTGATAACGGTCGGGGGATCCCAGTCGATACACAAAAAGAGACCGGTAAGCCAGCCCTTGAAACTGTATTTACTGTTCTCCATGCCGGTGGTAAGTTCGGTGGCGGCGGATACAAGGTTTCTGGTGGGCTACACGGTGTTGGTGCATCCGTTGTAAATGCCCTTTCTACGGAACTTGATGTTAAGGTTGCCCGTCAAGGTAAACGTTACTACATGGACTTTGATCACGGTCATGTAAAGACTTCGATGAAGGTGATCGACGATAATGTTCCAGAAGATGTTCATGGGACAACGGTTCATTTTAAGCCAGATCCGGAAATCTTCCGCGAAACGACTACGTATAACATCAAAACGTTAACTAACCGTCTTCGTGAATTGGCATTCCTAAATAAGGGACTAAAGATCACGATTGAAGATAAGCGGGATGAGAATCCAGAAAAGCAAGAATTTCATTATGAAGGTGGAATTCGCCACTATGTTGACTTCTTAAATGAGGGGAAGACGACCCTATTTGAACCACCAATCTATGTTGAAGGAAAAGAAAATGGGATTACGGTAGAAGTTTCTCTCCAATACACGGATTCCTATAGAAGCGATCTATTAACGTTTACAAATAACATCCATACCTATGAAGGTGGGACTCACGAAACTGGATTTAAGATGGCCTTAACCCGGGTAATAAATGACTATGGGCACAAGTCAGGGGCTTTGAAGAGTAATGAGAACCTTTCTGGAGATGATGTGCGTGAAGGGTTGACCGCTGTTGTTTCAATTAAGCACCCTGATCCACAATTTGAAGGGCAGACCAAGACTAAGCTTGGGAACTCTGATGCACGGACTGCGACTGATCACGTATTTGCTGCAACCTTTAACAGGTTCTTACTCGAACACCCTGACGAAGCACGGCAGATTATCGAAAAGGGACAATTGGCTTCTAAGGCACGGGTAGCTGCTAAGCGAGCACGTGAAGTTACGCGGAAGAAGAGTGGCCTGGAAATTAGTAATTTACCAGGGAAGTTGGCTGATAATACCAGTAAAGATCCCAATATTTCTGAACTATTCATTGTCGAAGGGGACTCAGCCGGTGGCTCTGCAAAGCAAGGACGTTCACGGCTGACACAAGCAATCCTGCCAATTCGGGGGAAGATTTTAAACGTTGAAAAGGCCACCCTTGACCGGATCCTAGCCAACGATGAAATTCGTTCACTATTTACTGCCTTGGGAACTGGCTTTGGTGAAGACTTTGATATTACCAAGGCTAATTACCATAAATTAATCATCATGACCGATGCGGATGTCGATGGGGCCCACATTCGGACACTATTATTGACCCTCTTCTATCGTTTCATGAAGCCAATGATTACTCATGGTTATGTTTACATTGCCCAGCCACCTCTATATCAGGTTCGGCAAGGAAAATTTGTGAAATACATTGAATCAGATGAAGAACTCGATAGGGTTGTTAATTCTCTGCAACCAAGTCCTAAGCCTGTTATTCAACGGTACAAGGGGCTTGGTGAAATGGATGCCGAACAGCTTTGGGAAACAACAATGGATCCTGAAAAGCGGCATTTGTTACGGGTAAACCTTGATGATGCTAAGGCAGCAGAAGAAATCTTCCCAATGCTTATGGGGAACAAGGTTACTCCACGTCGAGAATTTATCGAGAAGAACGCTAAATTTGTAGAAAATCTTGATTTGTAATGTGAACAGCTTGAAGCGTAGAGCCATACGAAAATTAGCTCTGGCTCACATTCAAAGATAAAAGGAGGAACAACGATAGTGGCTGAGAACGATCTATCAAACAACCGGATTACTGATGTTAACCTAACTAGCCAGATGAAAAACTCATTCTTGGACTATGCCATGAGTGTTATCGTCTCTCGGGCATTGCCTGATGTGCGGGACGGGTTAAAACCAGTACAGCGGCGAATCCTATATGGAATGAACGAATTAGGGGTCACTCCTGACAAGCCGTACAAGAAGTCTGCCCGGATTGTTGGGGATGTTATGGGGAAGTTCCACCCTCACGGTGACTCCTCAATTTACGAAGGTTTAGTCCGGATGGCACAAGACTTTAGTTACCGGTACATGCTAGTTGATGGTCACGGTAACTTTGGTTCAATCGATGGTGATAGTGCTGCTGCCATGCGGTATACCGAAGCTAAAATGAGTAAGATTGCCGTTGAAATGTTACGAGATATCAGCAAGAATACTGTTGATTTCCAAGATAATTACGATGGAACTGAAAAAGAACCGACTGTTTTACCAGCTCGTTTCCCTAACTTATTGGTTAACGGTGCTTCTGGGATTGCTGTTGGGATGGCTACTAACATTCCAACGCATAACTTAGGGGAAGTAATTAGTGCAATTCATGTGCTAATGGATAATCCTGATGCAACGACTGAAGACCTGATGAAGGTTCTCCCAGGTCCAGATTTCCCAACCGGGGGAGTTGTTATGGGAAAGTCTGGCATTCGCAAAGCTTATGAGACTGGCCGAGGAACTATCATTGTTCGGGCTAAAGTCGACATTGAAGAACAGAAGAATGGTCGACAACAAATTGTTGTTCATGAAATTCCATATATGGTTAACAAGGCTAAGTTAATTGAACGAATTGCAGACTTAGCACGGAATAAGGAAATCGAAGGAATTACCGACGTCAATGATGAAACTGACCGTGAAGGGATGCGAATTGTAATTGACGTTCGGCGCGATGCTAGTGCTGAAGTCATCTTAAACAACCTTTACAAGATGACCTTGATGCAGACCACGTTTAACTTCAATATGTTGGCGATTGTAAAGGGTGCTCCAAAGATTCTTAGTTTGAAGGAAATCCTTCAGTACTACTTGGAACACCAAGAAGACGTTGTTCGTCGGCGGACAGAATTTGACTTGAAGAAGGCCGAAAACCGTGCTCATATCGTTGCTGGATTGCGGATTGCTTTGGATCACATTGATGAAATTATTAAGATCATTCGTAATTCACAAACGAGCGAAATCGCTAAGAACCAGTTAATGGAAAACTATGGGTTATCTGATCGTCAAGCTCAAGCAATCCTTGACATGCGGTTAGTGCGGTTGACCGGTTTGGAACGTGAAAAGATTGAAGCCGAATATAAGAAGTTAATGGCCGCCATTGCTGACTACAAGGATATTCTTGCTCACCAAGAACGGATTAACCAAATCATTTACGACGAATTATTGGAAATCCAAAAGAAGTTTGGTGATAAGCGGCGGACTGAACTTCAAGTTGGTGACATTACTAACATTGAAGACGAAGACTTGATTGAGGAAGAATCAATTATCGTTACCTTGACTCATAACGGCTACATCAAGCGGTTGCCAGTTGATGAATTTAAGTCACAGCACCGTGGTGGTCGTGGTGTTAAGGGGATGGGAGTCCATAAGGATGACTTCATTGAACAATTGATTTCCAGTGATACTCACGATCTGCTCCTCTTCTTTACCAATTCTGGAAAGGTTTACTCGATGAAGGGGTACGAAATTCCAGAATATGGTCGCTCTGCACAAGGAATTCCGATCATTAACTTGTTAGGAATTGATAACGAAGAAAAGATTAGTGCTGTGATTAACGTTTCTCACGAAACCAATGATGACGACAAGTTCCTCTTCTTCACTACCAAGCACGGAACTGTAAAGCGGACACCGGTTACAGAATTTAAGAATATCCGGAGCAATGGGTTGAAGGCGATTAACCTTCACGATAATGACGAACTGATTCATGTTGATATTGTTAAGGATCAACAAAACATGATTATCGGTACTCACCGTGGATACGCACTTAGCTTTAACTCTTCTGTTGTTCGGTCAATGGGTCGTTCTGCAGCTGGGGTTCGAGGAATTCGTCTCCGGGATGAAGATTATGTTATTGGGACTGCCCCACTTAATGACGATAGTAACGTCTTGGTTATTAGTGAGTTAGGTTACGGTAAGCAAACACCTGCTAGTGAATACCCAATTAAGGGTCGTGGTGGCCTAGGTGTTAAGACCGTCAATGTAACAGAAAAGAACGGGCCATTGGTAGGTTTGACGACTGTTAAGGGTGATGAAGATATCATGCTCGTTACGGACCATGGTGTTATCATTCGTTTTGGTGTTGAATCTGTCTCACAAACTGGTCGCTCTGCACTAGGTGTTCACCTAATCAAGATGGATAAGGGAACCCATGTTGCTACAATTGCTAAAGTTGAAAAGGAAAACGATGAAGATAACGAAGCCGATTCTTCATCAGATGAAAATTCAACCGAAGATAAATCTAGCGCAGAAGTAACAACCGAAGAAAAAAGTGAATAAATAAAATAGAAATCCTGATTTATTCCGTCTTAATTAATTAGACCGTAAATTCAGGATTTTCTTGTTACCTGTTCCTTGTTTTAAATCAATGTCTGTGGTATATTTTATTCTTGTGAGTATACGTAACAGACGTCTACTCTCCTTGTTCTTCTTAATCTTTACGGGAAGAGCCAGAGTCCATAAGGAGGTGTAATATTCATGGAAACACGTAAATATGAAATTACTTACATCATTCGTCCTGACATGGAAGAATCTGCAAAGAGCGACCTTGTAGCTCGTTTTGACAAGATTCTTGAAGACAATGGTGCAACTATCGCTGATTCCAAGGATTGGTCAACACGCCGGTTTGCTTACCCAATTGACAAGTACACTGAAGGTACTTACCACGTGGTAAACCTTACTACCGACACTGACGAAGCCTTAAACGAATTCGATCGTTTAGCTAAGTTCAGCGATGATATCCTACGTCACATGATCATCAAGCGTGAAGCTTAATTTGATCTTCAATTAATAGAGAGGAGACGAGATCTAATGATTAATCGTGCAGTACTTACTGGACGCTTAACAAGAGATCCTGAGTTGCGGTACACAACCAGTGGAACAGCGGTTGTATCTTTTACATTAGCTGTTGATCGTCAATTCCGAAACCAAAATGGTGATCGGGATGCCGACTTTATCAATTGCGTCATTTGGCGTAAATCCGCTGAAAACTTTAGTAACTTTACTCATAAGGGATCGCTAGTTGGAATCGAAGGCCGGATTCAAACCCGGAATTACGAAAATCAACAGGGTAACCGAGTTTACGTAACTGAAGTTGTTGTCGATAATTTTGCACTACTTGAACCACGACAAAATGGTGGTAACCAACAACAATACGGTAACCAGCAACCATTTGGTGATCAACCACAGTACAATAATAATCAGCCACAACCTGGAAATAATGCTCCTCAAGCTAATTCGTCAAATAATGGCTTTGGTGGTAACAATAACCAACCAAGTCAACCAGATAACCAATTCCCAAGTAGTGGGAACGATGGTCAATCCATTGACTTATCTGATGACGAATTACCATTCTAAAGAATTCTTTAACCAGATAGGAGGGTAATTTCATGGCACAACAACGTCGTGGCGGCCGTCGTCGTCGTAAAGTCGACTTTATCGCCGCAAACCACATCGACTACATCGATTACAAAGACACTGATTTATTACGTCGGTTTATTTCTGAACGGGGTAAGATTTTACCACGTCGGGTTACTGGTACTAGCGCCAAGAACCAACGTAAGTTAACTATCGCTATCAAGCGAGCACGGATTATGGGTCTTTTGCCATTCGTTGCTGAAGACTAATCCAATATTATTAAGAGGCTGGGGAGAAGCTTTACTTCTTCACCGGCCTCTTACTTTGAATAAAAAACAATTACGGGAAATAACCAGTACCTTTTGAGGTGACTCATGGTTATTTCCCACTTATTTTAAAATATTTTCTGTTTGCTAGTTATCAAGATGTAGTCAAATGGGCCAATGTGATATGATAGATACTGATTTGTTTAACAAAATTATAAATTAACGAAAATGTTAAAATCGGGAGGACCAGTATGAGAGATTTTTTTAGTCGAGAATACTGGCGGGAGCTGTTTAAACAGCCAGCAGTTCGATGGAATTTCATTTACATTTTAATTTTGACGATTCTTAGTCTAGTATTAGGGTTTTATATTAATTGGCTTCTTGGAGCTATGATTTTGCTTGTCACACTCCTGGGAAGCCAACTTAGTATAAATCGTCTACGAACAATTGTAGTAGATGCTCATGAATATTTAGCAAATCTTACTTACCAGATCGAACAAGGACAACAAGAAGCGTTATTAGAAATGCCACTGGGAATGATCTTGATGAATAAGCAAGGTGAAATTCAGTGGATAAATCCGTATATGGCAAAATACTTCGATCTTAAGATTGTCGTTGGGAAAAAGCTCAAAGATGTTGATAATGAACTTGCTAAGTTGGAGAACGAGCACCGGAATGACAAAGCACCAGCGATCGTTACCTGGCAGGATCGCCAATTTGAATTTCTTGTTCAAAAAGATAATCACGTTATCTATATGATGGACGTGACAAATTATGAGGAAATTAGTAAACGTTATAAACAGCAACAAATTTTCTTGGGAAACATTTACTTAGACAATTATGTTGAATTGACCCAGGGGATGAGTGATTCGGATGTTTCTAACCTTCATAATTACGTAACGTCGGAAATCAGTAAATGGGCTGTAGAAAACCACTTACTGATGAAAGTGATTGATGATGATAACTACTTGATTATCGGTCACCAAATTTCGTTGAAACGACTGGAAGAAAAGAAGTTTAAGATTCTTGATATTATTCGGGAAAATACGTCAAAGCAAAACTCGCCAGTAACATTAAGCGTAGGGATCGCCTATGGTGAAAATGATTTAATAAAATTAGCGGATACTGCTCAAAATAACCTCGACCTTGCTTTAGGACGGGGTGGTGATCAGGTTGTCGTTCGTGGTCATGATTCTGAAACACGGTTCTACGGTGGAAAAACTAACCCAATGGAGAAGCGGACCCGTGTTCGGGCACGAATGATTAGTCAGGCCCTGCAAGAATTAATGGCCCAAGCGGATCAACTTTTTGTCATGGGACACAAGAACCCGGATATGGACTCTTTGGGTGCTTGTTTAGGTATTCGCCGGATTGCAGTAATGAATAACCGTGAATGTTGGATTGTCGTTGATGATGAACAGACTCATTCAGATATTCAGCGTTTGTTGAAGCAGATGGATAATTACCAAGAGATTAAAGAGCACGTCATTACGCCTGAAGAAGCACTCGAGAAGGTTACGCCAAATAGTCTTTTAGTGATGGTTGATCATGCGAAGAAGGGAATTACAATTGCTCCTGAACTTTATGAGCGACTACAGAACCGACTTGTGATTATTGATCACCACCGCCGCGGTGAAGAATTCCCGGAAAATCCGTTACTCGTTTATATTGAACCATATGCTTCTTCGACTTGTGAACTGATTACAGAAATGTTTGAATACCAGCCACGAGAAGGGAAGGGCTTAAATAAACTGGAAGCAACTGCCATGTTGACGGGGATTCAGATTGATACTAAGTCCTTTACCAAGAGTGCCGGGACACGGACATTTGATGCAGCGAGCTATTTGCGGTCTGCAGGTGCTGACGGGATGATGATCCAAATGTTCATGAAAGAAAACGCTGATAGCTTTATGAAGCGAAATCACCTGATCTCACGGGCAGAGTTAAATGATTCAATTGCGATCTGTGCGGGAGAGGACGATCAGATCTATGATCCGGTCACTGCCGCACAAGCAGCTGATATGCTTTTACAGGTTAATGGAATAGAAGCCTCGTTTGTCATTACAAAGCGAGCTGACGGGATGGTTTGCATCTCGGCACGTTCAATGGGTGATGTCAATGTTCAATTGATTATGGAAAAAATGGGTGGTGGTGGCCACCTTGCTAATGCTGCAACCCAAATTAAGGGAGCAACAATTCTTGAGGTTAAGCAAACACTGATTGACCAATTGAACAAAACAGAGGATGATAGTAGTGAAGAAACAACTGAGGAGTGACTAGGATGAAAGTTATTTTTGTTCAAGATGTTCGCGGTCGTGGAAAGCGTGGACAAGTAAAAGAAGTTCCCGATGGCTATGCACAAAATTACCTGATTAAGCGGGGCTTAGCTAAACAAGCAACTAATGCCGCTATGAGCCAGTTAGCTGGTCAACAACGTGCTGAAAAGAAGCACGCTGCTGAAGAATTAGCTGAAGCTAAAGAATTAAAGAAGGTTTTGGAAGACGACAAGACTGTTGTTGAATTAACTGGGAAAGCCGGAACTGATGGCCGGATGTTTGGTTCAGTTTCAACTAAGCAAATTGCAACTGCACTCCAAAAGCAATTTAACGTTAAGGTTGATAAGCGGAAGATTGAACTTGCAGCACCAATCAAAGCGTTAGGTTATGTTAACGTGCCAATCAAATTGCACCCACAGGTAACAGCTGAAATTCGGGTTCACATTGCTGAAAAGTAGGCTCACTAATTAAAGGAGCGTATCGTCATGGATAATGCACCAGTGCAAGAAGAGCCACGTGACATCGATGCGGAAAAGGCAGTTCTTGGAGCTGTCTTTTTAAGTAAGGATGCCCTGGCTGATGCAATGGAATATTTGGAACCACGCGATTTTTATCGGAAGGCCCATCAAGTAATTTTCCAGAAGATGGTCGATCTTAATGAAGAAGATCAGCCAATTGATGTGGTAACGATGCGAAGTGCGTTGGACAAGGACAATCAAACTGAAAATATTGGCGGAGTTGCTTACATTGCTGAACTCGCAACGGCGGTCCCGACAGCAGCCAATGTTGCTTACTATGCAAAGATTGTCCATGATAAGGCAACGCGGCGACGGTTAATTAATACTGCAACCAAGATTATTAATAATAGTTATGCTGACAATGATAGTATTTCTGACTTGCTTGATAATGCTGAGCAGCAGATCATGCAGGTTTCACAAGATAATACCCAGAATGGCTTCCAGAACATTAAGGATGTCCTTGAAGAGTCGTTAAAGCACGTTAATGATTTATCCAAAAATGAAAGTGAAGTTACTGGATTATCGACCGGTTACCAGCAATTGGATGAGATGACGACAGGGTTGCATAAGGATGAATTAGTGATTATTGCTGCGCGACCTGCTGTTGGGAAAACGGCCTTTGCGTTAAACATCGCGCAAAATGTTGCAACAAGCTCAGATACTGCGGTGGCAATCTTTAGTCTTGAAATGGGAGCGGAATCCCTCGTTAACCGGATGATTTGCGCTGAAGGAAATATTAATGCTAACCACTTACGAACTGGGCAATTAACCCAGGATGAGTGGAATAGTCTTTTTATTGCTACTGGTTCTCTTTCTAAAGCTAATATTTATATTGATGATACTGCTGGAATTAAGGTTGCAGAAATCCGTGCACGGTGTCGTCGTTTAGCAAAAGAAAAGGGTAATCTTGGATTGATTGTAATTGACTATCTTCAATTAATTGAAGGTACCAATCCTGATAACCGACAGCAAGAAGTTTCCGAAATTTCTCGTCAATTAAAAAAGCTTGCTAAGGAACTAGAAGTACCAGTAATTGCTTTATCCCAGCTTTCTCGTGGTGTTGAACAGCGACAAGATAAACGACCGGTCCTTTCTGATATTCGTGAGTCAGGCTCAATTGAGCAGGATGCTGATATTGTTAGTTTCTTGTACCGTGATGATTACTATGATCACGAAGAAGACGGTGAGGACGAGGATAACCAAAATGGTGGCCAGCAGAATAATGATGACGATGGTTCAAATGTAAGTGAAGTTGAAGTCATTATTGAAAAGAACCGTAGTGGTCCGCGGGGAACGGTTAAGCTATTATTTGCCAAGTCATATAATAAGTTTGCTTCCGTTTCTTATATTCCAGAAGATAATAATTAATCGAATAGCAAGGGCAACTAAGAGAAATCGTAGGGGCCCTTTTGTGTGTTTATAAAAGAATGAAGCGTCTATCCACCTATTTAACTGGAAAAAGGTTATAGTCAAAGTGGTAGGCTCAGTAAAACTGATGATAAAAGAGGAGGCGTAAGATGAACCGTCAAGGAATTGAATTAAAGTGGTTGCTGCTAGGGATGTTTTTAGGAAGTATCGGTAACAGTTTTGTCTGGCCGCTAACTACTATTTATATGCACCAGCAACTTCACGAATCATTAACTGTTTCAGGGATTGTCCTGCTGCTGTATTCCGGTGCTAATGTTGTGGGGAGTTATATCGCCGGGACATTGTTTGATAAGAAAAATCCACGACAATTGATGCTTGGCGGAACGGTTACGGCTACCGTAATTATGGCCTTGCTGATTGCATTTAATGGTTGGCCGGTTTATGGGATTTTACTAACCGGAGTTGGCTTTATGAATGGGTGGATTATCACCATGGTTAACTCTTATGGGACACAATCAGGACATGATGGTCGGTATGTGTTTAATATGTTATACTTTGCGAATAATTTGGGAATGGTGATTGGAACAACGATTGTTGGCCCGCTTTATCAATATGCGCATGGTAATATTTCGCCAATGTTCTCGATTACTACGATTCTCTACGTCCTTTTTAGTGCAGTTGTCTTTTTCTTCTTTAAAGACGAAAAGAATACTGGAAAGAGTAATCGTGAAGTTGATGTTGAAACAGCTGACGATAGTCAAAAGGTTAAGATGCCAATTAGTAACTTATTAATTAGTTGGACCTTCTTTGCAGCATTGATGATCATTTGGACAATGTACGAACAATGGGCAAGTAACCTCTCAGTTTTCATGACTGATCAAGGAATTTCAATGACCAAGTATAGTTTGTTATGGACACTTAATGGAGTATTGATTGTCATTATTCAGTTGATTATTACCTGGATCAATCGCTATCACTCGAACCTTTACCTGCAAGTGTTCCTGGGAATTTTTACCGTTGGTTTTTCCTTTGTTTTGCTTCTATTTGCCAAGTCTTACATTTGGTTTGTTTTGGCAATGACTGTGCTAACGATTGGGGAGGCAACGGCCTTTCCAACCATGCCGGCAATTGTTAATGAGCTATCACCGGTTAATATTAAGGGGAGGTACCAGGGAATCCTTAACGCCTTCTCATCGCTTGGAAAGGCAATTGGCCCATTATTCGGTGGAATTTTGATTGAGCTTTCTAGTTACCGGATTTTGTTTGTTGTTTGTGCGGTAGCTGTTTTTGCTACTTTGGTAGTGGTCTTCATTGTAGTTAAGGCTAATCAATCACGAACAATCCGTTATTAAATTGTTACCTGGGAAATACATAGATGGGGAATGTGTACAGAAATCGTAACTGATTTCTGTCATATTCCCCATTTATTTTTAAGGATATTCTATTTGTTGTATAATCATGGTTAACAATTATGGGAGTAATCGCAATGAAGAAATTATTACTACTTTCAACTGGTGGAACAATCGCCTCAGTTGCTTCAGATTCAGGATTAGTACCTCGGGAGTCAGGAGAAGGATTAATTAAAATGCTTGGTCAGCTTCCGTACGAAATTGAAGTTCGTGATATTCTCCAGTTGGATTCATCAAATATACAACCAGAAGAATGGAAGTTTATTGCTAAACAGATCTATGATTTACGAAAGGACTATGACGGGATTGTTGTTTCACACGGGACCGATACAATGGCGTATACAGCTTCGATGCTGTCTTTTATGCTCCAAGGAATTGATTTACCCGTAGTTCTTACAGGAAGTCAGGTGCCGATTAATGTCATCCTTAGTGACGCACCCGATAATTTACGTCTAGCATTTGCCGCTGCTGCTACTTGTCGTCCGGGAATCTACTTGGCTT
Source organism: Limosilactobacillus agrestimuris (assembly GCF_943193105.1). NCBI lineage: Bacteria > Bacillati > Bacillota > Bacilli > Lactobacillales > Lactobacillaceae > Limosilactobacillus > Limosilactobacillus agrestimuris. Next base: position 122,716 of record NZ_CALPCW010000002.1, on the reverse strand, counting down.
TTAGTGAAAAAGTTATGTTAGGCTGTCGAAGCGTCAAGGTGCGGACAACAAACTTCGATGCATTTGAAAGTGTTAATGTTCCACCCGTAGCGACAGTCACCTCAGATGGCTTAGTATTTGACTCGCAACAGGTTAATTTTCCTCATGCCAACCAGTGCACATTAAATACAGAAATTGATCCTCACGTATCTCTAGTTAAGCTATTTCCAGGATTTGATCCCAAGCTGCTGTTCGCGATGGTTGAAAATGGCTGTAAAGGGATTGTGATTGAGGGATATGGACTTGGTGGAATGAACTACATTCGGCGAAATATGGTCGGCGCAATCGGTGAACTAATAAAAAATGGCATTCCAGTAATTGCGACAAGTCAGTGTCTGTATGAACGGAGTGATTTAACTAAGTATGAGGTTGGTCGTGAAGCGTTGCTAAAAGGAGCAATTAGTGCTCATGATATGACTTCAGAAAGCACAATCACCAAGCTCATGTGGGCCTTGGGACAGAAAATGAACGTCCATCAAGTTGCAGATTTCTTTGAGCACAATGTTGTTGGTGAGGTTAGCCTTTAATAGAAAATAATTTTGCTAATGCAAAAAGGCAAGAAGAAAGGAAGCGTTTCCCTGCTTCTTGCCTTTTAAATTTTTAAAAATAAAAAAGCCACCAAAAAAGGTGACTTTATAAAAGATGGGCAGTCAGGGGATCGAACCCTGGACCCACGGATTAAGAGTCCGTTGCTCTGCCAGCTGAGCTAACTGCCCATGTCATTGACAACAGATACTATATTATCAATCTTTAATTGATTTTGCAAGAATTTTTTTAAATAAATTGAAATTAGTTGGTTAAAATAGGTGAATAAATGATTGAATATCGTTACCAGGATCTGTAAAGTAAGGATAAAGAATAAGGTGAAGGGATGACGGTAATGAAAGGCGTAATTCTCAGTTTAAACTATATTATTTTGGATACTGATGAGCTTCAATTTCAAGCTTGGCGAGATTTAGCAATGTACGAATTTGGAATGGGATTACCAGGGAAAATGGCAAATCAATTGGCAGGAGTAGATCGACACCAAGCATTGGACCTGATTTTAAAGCATTTTAATGTGACAGGTGTAAATGAGGATGAATTGCTAAATGAACAATACGAGATGTACAGTAAGGTAATATCAGGAATTGGTGAAGATAAGCTCTATCCACGGGCCAAACAATTGCTGAATAACTTTTATGACCATTACGTAGATATTGCAGTTAATGATATTGATGGACATGCAAAGGAGATCTTACAGAAACTAAAAGTAGATGATTTTGTGGATGCCTTTGTTTCACCTTTGGATGAGGAAAATCCCTATTTAAAAGCGAGTCAAGAATTAGACGTTCAACCAACTGCCTGTGTTGGAATTGGTTCCCAGACTAATGAGATTAAATTAATGAATGACACCGGCGTGATTTCAATTGGCGTTGGGGATGCTGAAGAACTTAAGGAAGCGAAGTATCAAGTCAGCCAGATTGGTGATCTTAAGTATCCAATGATTCGAAAAGTATGGGAAGATAATGAACTAGATGAATAGTAAATGATTAACTGGGAAGGCATTATTCCCAGTTTTTAATTTAAAAAAAGAAAAAGAAAAAGAAAAAGACCACCAAAATGGTGATCTTGTAAACCTCTGATGGGCAGTCAGGGGATCGAACCCTGGACCCACGGATTAAGAGTCCGTTGCTCTGCCAGCTGAGCTAACTGCCCATATAACCTGTTCAATCAGAACATATATAAAGATATCATCATTCATTTACATTGTCAACCAAATATTTGAAATTAAATTGATCTATTACTGATGTGGTATAATGTTAAAAGAATAAAAAGGCGATTCTATAGCTAATTTCCGTCTTTGATAGCGCATTAATTTGAATCGTAAACCAATGATTAAAGAATCAATTATACCTACGTGGAGGTAAGTATTGATATGGCAAAGAAAATTTTAGTTGTTGATGATGAAAAACCAATTTCTGATATCATCAAATTTAATCTTGAAAAAGAAGGCTATGAAGTTGCTGTCGCTTTTGACGGTGAAGAAGCCTTAGAAAAAGTTGAAAGTGAAAATCCTGATTTAATTATTTTGGACTTAATGCTCCCTAAGATTGATGGCCTTGAAGTGGCTAAACGAGTACGGGCAAAACACACTACCCCAATTATTATGGTTACTGCCAAGGATTCAGAACTCGATAAGGTTCTAGGTCTTGAACTGGGTGCGGATGACTATGTTACGAAGCCTTTCTCTAATCGTGAATTAGTAGCTCGGGTAAAGGCTAACCTTCGTCGACAAGCAGCGGTTAAAGCTCCTGCTGAAGAGGACAATAATACAGACATCCAAGTTGGTGACTTAATAATTCATCCAGAAGCATATACCGTTTCTAAGCGTGGTGAGAACATTAATCTAACTCATCGTGAATTTGAGCTTCTCCATTACTTGGCTGAACATATTGGACAAGTAATTAACCGTGAACACTTATTACAAACAGTTTGGGGTTATGACTATTTCGGTGATGTTCGAACTGTTGATGTTACTGTTCGACGGTTACGGGAAAAGATTGAAGATAATCCAAGTCACCCCCAATGGTTAATTACTCGCCGTGGTGTTGGTTACTACTTAGCAAATCCTGATCAAAATTAGAGGCTAGCCAGTTGTGAACAGCAAATTAAAATTTTACCAATCGATTCGTTTTAAAATCGCTCTCGTTTTCGCGTTAATGCTCATGTTAACGCTGGAATGCGTTGGGGCGGTTTTTGTGCGTCAATTGGAACATCAAAACTTAAATACATTTAAACAGACAATTGAATTACCATCCTATGTTGATAATTCATTAAGTGAACAGTTAGTAAATCCTAATCATAAAAAGGCTAACCAGAAGATCAAACAGATCCTAGCTGAAGTTAACAATAATAACATTTCAGAGATTCGGGTAATTGATAGTCAGGGTGTTGTCCGGGGAACCAGTAATTTTGATAACCGGAATATGATTGGGCAAAAGACAACTGATCAGATGGTTAAAACAACTCTTGTTAATAACCGTTCACATGCAGAAAATGTTTATGATAACAGTAACCATACTCGGTATTACATCAATATTATTCCGTTAGTGGATAATAGTAATAACAATGTGGTTGGTGTTGTTTATCTTCGTGCAAGCTTAGAGAGTGTCTATTCTAATATTAATAGCATTACGTTAATTTACCTTTCGGCTGCCTTGATTACCATTGTGATTGGTTTGCTACTGGCAATTATTATTTCCCAGGAAATAACCCGACCAATTGAAGAGATGCGTAAGCAAACACTTAGAATTGCTCGTGGTGATTTTTCTGGACAAGTTCGTGTAATGGGAAATGATGAGTTAGGCCAGCTTGCTGGTGCCGTTAATAACTTGTCTATCCGGGTTGAAGAAGCACAGGAGTCGAGTGATTCTGAACGGCGGCGGCTGGATAGTGTTCTTTCACATATGTCGGATGGTGTTTTGGCAACAGATCGCCGTGGAAATGTCACAATCGTAAATAACATGGCCCTCCAATTGCTGGGAGTCGAACATGAAGATGAGTTAATCGGAAAATCAATTATTGATGTCCTTGATATTCGTCATGACTACACAGTTCGGCAACTTGTTAATAGTGAACAAAAAGAAATGATTCTTGATATGTCGAATTCAGGAAGTAACTTAATCTTGAATGCATACTTCTCGCCAATTCAACGAGAATCAGGCTTTGTTAGCGGACTTGTCTGTGTCCTGCATGATGTTACTAGCCAGCAAAAAGAGGAACAAGAACGGAAAGAATTCGTTTCTAATGTCTCCCATGAATTGCGGACACCATTAACTAGTGTAAAGAGTTATGTGGAAGCCTTGAGTGATGGTGCATGGCAAGATAAGGAAATTGCGCCGCAGTTCTTGAAAGTTGTTCAGGATGAAACTGAACGAATGATTCGGATGATCAATGACCTATTAAGCTTGTCACGGATGGATGCCGGGACAACAAAGTTAAATTTGGAATACGTTAATATCAATGAGCTTTTTAACTATATTCTTGACCGGTTTGATATGATTATTAAGAAGGAAGAGGACCCTAAAAAGAAGAAGTACACAATTGAGCGGTTCTTTACGAAGAAAGACTTATGGGTTGAAATCGATACGGATAAGTTTACTCAAGTTATCGATAATATCATGAATAACGCGATCAAATATTCTCCTGATGGTGGGGTAATTACTGCACGATTACTAGAAACCCATAATCACGTTATTATGAGTATTTCTGATCAAGGACTAGGAATACCACGTAAAGACTTAGGCCATATTTTTGATCGTTTCTTCCGTGTTGATAAAGCACGGAGTAGGAAGCAAGGAGGAACAGGTCTTGGACTTGCTATCTCCAAGGAAGTTGTTAATATGCTAGGCGGTCAAATTTGGGTTGATAGTGTTGAAGGAAAGGGTTCAACTTTCTATATTTCCTTACCATACGTACCATATGAAGAGGGGGACGAGTGGGATGATCAAAAAGATCAAAACTAATTGGTTAGCTATTGCGTTAACCATTGTAGTTGTTATTAGTTTACTTTTAACCGCTGCAATTTGGTCCAACCCTGTCCAATACGAACGAACAAGGGATAGTTCGAATTCACGAAATCTCAATACAACCCAGTCTATGGGTGATTTGTATTTGCCAACCCAGGTAGTCCACGTCAATGCAGATCAGCAGCAGTTTTTGCTATATAGTTCAAAGAAGAATTTGATTGCTACTGTTCAGCGGCAATTACGCAGTTGTCAGCTTGGTCGAGTAAGTCTAGCAAAGAGTGATAATAGCGACGTTTATCTTGGTTACCTTCATCAGCCAAAATCATTGATGATAAGTTATCCTGATAGCGTTACGGGAACAATCTTTAATGAAACCTTCTCGCAGTCAATTGATACGAGTCGTGTTAAGCAAATTGATCACATCTTAATTCCATTAAATAATCCACGGAATATTTACTTATTAGCTGACCATGGATATAAGATTTACCGGGTACGGATTAATCGGTCAAAAGAGAATGGTAGTTTAAATTCACTGGTCAAAGGAACAAGCAAAGTAGAAGTTGACCATAAAATAATCCACGGACAAATATTGTTACTTTATCCTAAGAGTTTCACGTTACCGGTCTTTGGGTATCAGGTTACTGCTCAGAATATTGATACTTTAAGCCAAAACCTTATTAGTACAAATAAACAGTCTTCAATTTCAACTGAACATAAAGGAAACACGACGACTTATCGTGATGGTGAAAATAAACGGGTAATTTATAATCACCAAAATGGAACAGTTCGTTATGAAAATTATGTAGGACGAGATGACGTTCCTAAATCAAGTCAATTGGCAAGCTATTTCTATAGTCGAATTGCGAAAACAGGAATTCCAATGGATAACTTGCGCTATGACGGAATTAGTGATCATCAACGAACCATTAATTACCGGAGTTATGTTGAAGGGTTCCCAATTTTTAACACTACTGGTTATGGTGATATTCGAATGTCTTCGAAAACTAATGGTATGAATAAAACTTGGCTAAGCCTTTACAGTATCCAAGTCCCATTACCGATTAACCAGAAGCCAGTTCGTCTTCCATCTACCACGACGGTCTTTAACGAGTTACGGGCAAATAATCGGCTCAAGGATGTTAATGGGATTCGGATTGGTTATCTTTGGAAAGAAAACACAAACGATAATACTACCGTTAAACTAACACCAACCTACTTTGTTGATTATCGTGGACAATGGGTTGATTATACTGAATTACAAAAGTGAGGGGGCATTGAAAAATGAACTTTAAACGAATTCAATGGATCTTTTTCTTTGCTTTCCTGTTATTTGATGTAATTATTGCTAGCTCGATCCTAGTTGAAAATCGTTTTATCGTAACAAATAACCAGAGTGGCCGTTCATCTGTTGTTTTGAAGGAAATGAAAGATGATTCGATTAGTTATGGAAAATTGGCAAGTGGTCATCAAAACGGGTATTACCTTTCTGGGTATCGTTCGACAGAAGATGGAGAATTGGATAACGCTGCTGTTCGACTACATGGTCAAGAGACTCATTTCTCTAATAATACTTTGACAAGTGAATTTAGTGAGCCACTTAGTATAAATATTGAAACACCCAATGTTCGACTAAATGAATTAATTCATAATACTCACCAAGTTGCATTGGGGAAGCATTATCGATATAATCCCTACCTTTCAACTAAACGGGTGATTATTTATACACAAATGGTTGAAGGACGGTCGGTAATGAACGGGGATGGACAAATTCGCTTTCGGGTAAACTCAAATCATGAGGTTACTGGGTACACTCAGACATTTTTGGAAGGGGTAAAGATTCTTCGTCCAGAATCGTCTACTATTAGCCAAAAGCGAGCTGTCGTTTGGTTATATAAGCATAATCAAATTCCTAATAATTCACGAATTCGGTGGGTTCAGCTAGGATATTCACGTTTATTAAGCACTAATACTGATAACCGAAACGTTTATATTCCAACCTGGGTTGCAGAAATAAAAACTAAGAACTCAGGTGCAGTTGATCGAATTTCCATCAATGCCTTCAACAGTACTATCATGAAGGACATTACAACTAGTGTTAATACTGAAGCACTAAATCGGAAGTAAAGGAGTAATTTGGGGTGACAGAACAAGATCCATTACGTTACAGTATCTTAGCAAGTGGGAGTACGGGAAACGTAACCTACTTAGAAACAAATAAACACCGGATCCTAATTGATGCTGGACTAAGCGGAAAACGAATCGAGAACCTGATGGCGAAGATTAACCGTTCCCTAGCAGACGTTGATTCAATTTTCGTGACTCATGAGCATACCGACCACTGCCATGGTGTTGGTGTTCTTGCACGCCGTTATGGAATGGATATTTACGCAAATAAGGGAACCTGGGACGCAATGGCAAATAAGATTGGAAAAGTTCCTTTAGAACAAAAACATATTATTGCCCCAAATAGCGTTAAAGATCTGGGAGATATTGATGTTGAGAGCTTTGCTGTATCGCACGACGCAGCAGAACCACAATTTTACCAAGTTCATCATAATAACAAAACATTCTGTATTATTACGGATACCGGCTATGTTTCTGATCGAGTTGAGGGGACGATTCGTAATGCAGATGCCTATTTGATGGAATGCAACCACGATACAGAAATGTTACGGATGGGACCTTATTCCTGGCCACTAAAGCAGCGGATCTTGAGTGATACTGGACACCTTTCTAACGAGGAGGGTGCAGACGCCTTGATGGACGTCCTTGGTTCACGGACCAAGCGGATCTTCTTGGGTCACCGGAGCCAACACAATAACATGCGTTCATTAGCCCACTTGACGGTTGCGACGATGATGGAAAAACATGATTTTGGCGTTAACCATGATTTTCAACTTGTGGATGCCGAACCTGATAAACCAAGTAAGCTCCTAACCTTATAGGAATGGAATCACTAAATAGCAAATAAAACTTCAAGAAAACTTCAAAGATTAGCGATATATTTAAAGTGATGATTAAAAGATTGGAGGAGTTACCAAATGAGTGAACGAAACCAAAACCCACGAAATGTAAAGAATAAGTTTTGGTTGAAAGTTGCCGGAGTTGGACTTCTAGCTGGCTTAGTCGGTGGAGGTCTGTCCCTTGGGATCGGCAACGCAATTGAAAACCATGTTCAAACTACAAGTACTAATGTTCCAGCAGGATCCAATAAGTCTGGTGGAACTCAAGTAAATAAGAATAAGGCTAATTTAAATAATCAAGCCACAAAGGCCTATAATTCGACAAAAGATGCTGTTGTTAGTGTTATTAACAAGCAGGAAGTTCAATCGTCTGATCAAGGAATCATGGGCTTATTCGGTGGTCAGATTAGTGGCGACTCTTCCAATTCCGATAGTTCACAGAATTCTGGAAAACTGCAGACAGCTAGTGAAGGGTCTGGAGTAATCTACAAGAAGAGTGGTAATTCTGCATATATTGTTACTAATAACCACGTTGTTAAGGGTTCAAATGCCCTCCAGGTAATATTGAGTAATGGCCGAAAGGTGAATGCCAGTCTTGTTGGTTCTGATGCTGCTACCGACTTAGCAGTATTAAAGATTAATTCGGCAAATGTTAAAACTGTTGCTGAATTTGGTAATTCAAACTCAATTGCAGCTGGTCAAGATGTTTTGGCAATCGGTTCACCAATGGGGAGCGAATATGCCAACACGGTTACAAAGGGGATTATTTCTGCAAAGAGTCGGACGTTGAAGAGCGGAACGGACGGAACATTAACTTCCGTAATTCAGACTGACGCCGCAATTAACTCAGGTAACTCTGGTGGTCCATTAATTAATATGGCTGGACAAGTAATTGGGATTAACTCAATGAAGCTAGCAGGTGGTAATGATGGTTCCTCTGTTGAGGGGATGGGCTTTGCAATTCCAAGTAACGAAGTGGTTAAGATCATTAACCAATTGATCAAGAATGGTAAAATTTCGCGGCCATCACTTGGAATTAGCATGATTGATTTAAGTCGAGTAACAACTGACCAACAAAAGTCAGTTTTGAAGCTCCCTTCAAGCGTCACTAAGGGTGTTGTGATTATGGATGTTCAGAGCGGTTCAACAGCACAAACAGCAGGTCTTGAACAGTATGACGTTATTACTAAGTTTGGTAATACTAAGATAACTAATACCGGCTCATTGAAGTCAGCACTATACAAATACAAAGTTGGTGATACGGCTAAAGTAACCTACTATCGTGATGGACAACCCCATACCGCAACACTGAAGTTATCAAAATAAAAAATAAGATATAGAGAGTAAATTGCATTACTGTATTCATTTAGGATAAGGTAATGCAATTTTTGCTTTATAATGAAAATACTACCAAGAATGAGGAGAACTTAATTATGAATAATCCTAAGTTTAAATACCCAGACACGAAGGCCTATAATTTTGTAGTAGATCGGCTCAAAAAACGTGGAGTGACGCAGAAAGATTTAGCACAAATTGCTTATAAAACACAGCACCAATACGAACCCCAAGTCACGTTAAAGGAGTGCGAAGAGGCTGTTGTTGACGTTATGCATAAGCGCGAATTAATGAATAATGCAATGGTAATGCTAGAACTTGATCGGCTGACAGAAGAAGGACAAGTAGATGAACCGTTAGCCTCAATTATCAAAAATGATGCTGGGGTATTTGGTGTTGATGAGACAATTGCTCTTCAGATTGCGACAATTTACGGAACGATCGGGACAACTAATTTCGGTTATTTTGACCGGGTAAAGTCAGGAATTATGAAAAAGTTTGATACGTCTGACCTCCATGTTAATACCTTTATAGATGATCTCCTTTCAGCGATTGTGGCCGCAGTTTGTGGAAAGATTGCTCATAAGTATGCCTGATTTATAGAAAAAACGAATGATTAAACGTTTAGGTTATTTAATTATTCAGCTAACCACGGATTGTGATTAAGGAACCACGATCCGTGTCATTTTTAGCTATAAATTGCCTGTTAATTTGCCTGTGGAAAAGTCAGTGGAAAAAAGAGTTAAAATATTTTACTATTGTAGATATGCCGTAATAACAGTAATCCAAGGTGTGTAAAACTTATCCACAGGTTAATGTTTGATGTGTGGATAAGTGGAAATGATAAATCGTTAGTGGCTATAATCGTTGATATATCAATGATTAAAGAGCCGATTGGCGAACGGTTGTTTTTGTTGATAACTGTGGATAAGTAAAAGTTAAGAAAACGATTTCATAAAGAATTTACTGCCGAACATTCGGAATATAATGAAAATATATTGATGTCTTGTGGATAACTCTGTGGATAAGATGTTGAAAGTGGTGGATAAATTGAATATTAAAATTATTGGTGTTGGAAAGTTAAAAGAAAAGTATTTTAAAGCAGGAATTGCTGAATACTCAAAACGGCTTGGTCGGTTTTGTAAGTTTCAAATTGTAGAAGTACCGGACGAAAAAGCACCGGAATCACTAAGTCAGGCTGAGATGGACGAAGTAATGGCAAAAGAGGGACAGCGGATCCTTGAAAAGATTAAGGAGAAAGAATATGTTTATGCCCTTGCGATCAAAGGAAAGGAACGGACCTCTGAAGAGTTTGCAAAGGAAATTAACCAATTAACAACGTATGGTCATAGTGATATTACCTTTGTAATCGGTGGTTCACTCGGTCTTAGTCCAGAAGTCTTAAAAAGAGCAAATACTCAAATTTCATTTGGCCGCTTTACTTTGCCTCACCAATTGATGCGGCTAGTATTAACGGAGCAAGTTTACCGGGCATTCACGATTATTAACGGCCTGCCATATCATAAGTAATAGAGAAGTTCACAAATGATTCGACTTTCGTTTGTGAACTTTTTTTGTTTAAACACTTAAAAAAATATGATTAACCTTAATAATATTTTCCTTCTGATCGAGATATAGTATGATTATGTTACAGAAATGTTACAGGCTTATAGGAGAATAATATATGTTGTCAGATGAAGAAAATCAGGCAGTAAGTAATAAGGATAATCAACAATTAGCTCTACGAAAAATAATTACGTTATTAGGTACGATAGTTATTGGATTAATTTTTATCGGAACAAGTAATGGTCTAGCTAGTACTCTGTCTAACAATAAAATGAACGGGGGTAAAATTGAATTAGCTGTTCCAAAGTTGGTTAATACCAGCGAAGAAAAAGTTGCAAGACAACCTAATCAAGACAATCTAATAATGAAAGAGTCAGTAGTAGCTCAGTCTGAACGTTATCAATTTCGTGCAAAACTTCTTCGTAATTGGTGGAGTACTCGTCATTTGCATAATAATTTTGGAAACAATGCTTGTTTTGGCAACGCTCCTTCTCCAATTACTAACATTTGGTTTAGTAAAAAAGAAAGGGAAAAACTGAATAGTTAATGAAAGCAACTCTAGTGAGACAACTTCACTGGAGCTGCTTTCTTTGTTTTTAGTGCAAAATCTGGTTATGATTAATTTGAAGTAATTTAAACTGGGAGTGATATTAATGAAAAAAGTCGGAATAGTTATTGGAAGTACCCGTCCAGGTCGTCGGAGTAAGCAAGTAGCCGATTGGTTGCAAAAACAGTTGTCAGAAAGTACCAAGATTGAATTTAACGAAATCGACTTAAAGGCCCTTGACTTACCATTTCTTGATGAGAGTAAGATCTCAGCACTTGGTCAATATGATCATAGCTATACCCGTGAATGGAGTAAGCTAATTTCAAGTTACGATGGACTAATCTTCGTCTTCCCACAATATAATTGGGGTTATCCTGCAGTTCTTAAGAACGCTTTGGATTACCTGGCAAACGAGTGGAAGGATAAACTAGTAAGCTTAGTAACGTTCGGTGCTCATGGCGGAGCACAGGCACAGATTGCGATGCGTTTAGTAATTACCGGGTTTCACATGAAACAAATGGCAATCAATCCTCAATTAAAGATTAGCCCAACCGATTCAGTGGCTGAGGTTGACCGGATTCTCCATACCTATGATCCGATTGCGCAACTTTTACGGGCTGAATTTGAAAAAGACTTAACAAAGAAGAGCTAAGCAATTAACTTAAAAATCTTATAATGAAACAAATGAGTAAATATGTCTATATTCTAACTATTGTTAGTCAATTTTAATTTGCAATGGTCTTCACAATGCTTCATAATGAAACCGTATTCAATTGATCTGAGGAGGTTATTGCAATGAATAGACAATTTGACTTTCTGATGCCTAGTGTAAACTTCTTTGGCCCAGGAGTAATTGAAAAGATTGGGGACCGTGCTAAGATGCTTGGAATGCATAAGGCATTGGTTGTTACCCAAGATAACTTGGCTGCCATTGATAACGGTCCAGTTAAGCAAACTCTTGCATCACTGGAAAAGGCTGGTGTTGACTACGCTGTCTTCACTGGTGTAGAACCTAACCCAAAGATTCGGAACATCAAGGCTGGTAAGAAGATGTACGAAGACGAAGGCTGTGATTCAATCATCACTGTTGGTGGTGGATCAGCTCATGACTGTGGTAAGGGAATCGGAATTATTTTGACTAACGGTGATGATATTACCAAGTTAGCCGGAATAGAAACTTTGAAGAATCCACTACCACCACTAATGGCTGTAAACACCACTGCTGGTACTGGTTCAGAATTAACTCGTCACGCTGTTATTACTAACGAAAAGGATCACCTGAAGTTCGTTGTTGTTTCATGGCGTAATATTCCATTGGTATCATTCAATGACCCAATGTTAATGTTGGATGTTCCTCAGTCAGTTACTGCTGCTACTGGTTGTGATGCTTTTGTTCAAGCAATTGAACCATACGTTTCAGTTGATCACAACCCAATCACTGATAGTCAATGCAAGGAAGCTATTCAATTAATCCAAACTGCATTGCCTGAAGCTGTTGCTAATGGTCATAATATTGAAGCACGGACAAAGATGGTTGAAGCAGAAATGCTTGCCGGAATGGCCTTCAATAACGCTAACTTAGGTTATGTTCACGCAATGGCTCACCAACTTGGTGGTCAATATGATGCTCCACACGGTGTATGTTGTGCCTTATTGCTTACTACCGTTGAAGAGTACAACATCATTGCTTGTCCAGAACGGTTTGCAGAATTAGCTGAAATCATGGGCTATGACACTACTGGTTTAACTACTATGCAAGCTGCACAAAAGTCAATTGATGGAATGAGAGAAATGTGCAAGGCTGTTGGTATCCCATCATCAATCAAGAAAATTGGTGCAAAGCCAGAAGACTTCCCATTGATGGCTGAAAATGCTTTGAAGGATGGTAATGCATTCTCCAACCCACGGAAGGGTACTAAGCAAGAAATCATTGACCTCTATCAAAAGGCTTACGACGGTATCTACTAATAAGTTTGAATAAGATCAATCTAAAAACTTAAACAACTCCTAATGAAAAGGACCAGTGAAAAACTTTTTCACTGGTCCTTTTCGAATTTAAGTAGCCTGGTTATTTAATCGTATTATCTCCACTAACACTTCTTAGAAAAACAATATTTGGTGAATCAAGTTTTTGTTCAAGGGACCCACCATCACTAACTCGCCGTTTTAGTTTGTTAGTACCGCTCGTGGTTGTGAGTTTGGCGCCATCAATTTTTGATTTAATAATTGTATTATCACCACTTTGATTAGTAACGGTGTAATGACCGGTAATTGTTAACCGGTGACCGCTAAAATCACCAGAAGAAAGGGTGGCATTTCCCTTGGTAAGGGATGTTTGAGTTAAATCAATATCACCACTCTGTGCCATCAATTTAGTATTGAGAAGTGAGGAACGCCGAATAGAAATGTCACCACTAGCTGTTGCGATTTTTCCACTGTCAAATTCACTATTAAGGACACTAATATCACCGATATTACTATCAAGGGTGACCTTTTTTATTGGAACACGGTTAATGACTAGATCATTATTAACGTGTCCCTTAATCTTAGAAATCGTGCTCCCTTTAGGAACAGTAATTATAAATCGCTCATCATCAGAGTTATTCCCAATATGAAAATTACTAAACTTTGAATGTGTAACGGATGTTTGAGTAACTTTGAGAACCCCGTTCTTAACCCGAGCACGAACAGCATGGGTCTTTTTACCGTAATAGGAAACGGTATAGTATTGTCCTTGCTTAATTACTACATCAGCTGAACTAGCAGTAACATCGAGCTTTGAGAATTGTTTGCGGGTAATAACATCTTTATTGGCTTGGGATTCTTCAATTGGCGTCATTGGATCAAATGGTTGCTTATGCCCTAGGTAAGCAATTCCAGAAATAATTAATCCACAAACGAAAATGATGCTTCCCCATTTAATTGCTCGTTTCATTATTGCTTACCTCCCAAGCGTTGCTTAATCACGCTAATTACCCACGTTACTGCTTTAATTAGCCATTTAACAGCCCAAATAATAAGAGGGATGATGATGATTAAAAGACCAATTTCAGCGATTAGTAATCCAAGGTAAAAGAAACTTGTCCAGATGTTAACTGACCAGTATTTCATCATTTCAACGATTGCAATATAAGCAAATGAAAAGCCAGTAATAAGTCCAGAAAAGACCGTCATAATTAGGGTGAGGAGTGCTGGAAGGACAGCGAGAACTCCGATAATAACAAGAATTCCAATTAAAACATCTTTAATTCGTTTAGCATTTTCTCCAGTCATTTTTCTTCCTCCCGTAATTTAGAAGATCGGTGCTAAGAGGTGGGAGAATTGTTGCTTGAACTTTAGCCACCGTGATTGCTTGGCAAAGTATTCCTCTGTCATTGGGGTACAGTTTATTAGATCGTCTTCAAAGATCTTCTTGAGCTTACTTGAAAGTTCGGAACTATAGGTAAAGGCGTTGACTTCAAAGTTAAGTTTGTAGCTTCGGTAGTCTTGATTAGCTGAACCAACAGACGCGATATTTGAGCCACTAACCATTGTTTTAGCATGGATAAAGCCATTATCGTAGCGGTAAACCTTAACCCCATTTTGGACGAGGTATTTAGCGTAATATTCGGTCATCCGGTAAACAAAGGGGTGATCAGGCATGCAAGGAACCATGATTCGGACATCCACCCCACTCTTTGCTGCGATAATCAGTGCTTCAAGGATTGAATCTTCGGGGATGAGGTAAGGGGATTGAATATAAACGTATTTTCTTGCAGTTGCAATAATTCCTTCGTAACCCCGACGAATTGCAAAGTCTTGGTTATCAGGGCCTGAAGAAACGATTTGCATTGGCACTTCTTCAGGATCATCTAACTTAGGGTACTGAATAGTGAAGTTTTTCAGTTCATTCTCGATTGAGATTTGAGGTTGGTGAGTCTTTCGGCAAGTAGTGTTCCAATCCATTGCAAAACGAACTTCCATCATTACTGAAGCCTGACCAACAACTCGTAAGTGAGTATCTCGCCAGTAACCAAACTTGGGACTATCCCCAAGATATTGATCTCCGATGTTAAAACCACCAATGTAACCAATATTATGATCGATAATTACTAACTTTCGGTGAAGGTGGTAGTTTAACCGTGGTGAGGTATACCATTTATCTGAACTAGAGATGAATACCTGGGCTTCTCCCCCTAATTTTTCTAATGGTTCAAAAAAGGACGGTTTTGTTCCATGAGAGCCACTTGCATCATACAGCACGCGAACCTTAACCCCGCGTTTTGCCGCACGGACTAGTGCATCGAGGATTCGGTTTCCAAGGTGATCAGCATAAAAAGTATAGTATTCAACATCGATTATTTTTTGAGCATGATCAATGTCGTCAACCAGTTGTTCAAACTTAGCGTGCCCATCGGTAAAGACCTCAACGTGATTATTAAAGGTTAAGGGAGCGTCGTCATTGTTAAGATTCAAGTTAGCGAGCATTCGTGCCCGGGGCTTTTGGTTGCTCTTGGGAAGCAGTTCATGCTTTTCTAGCAATTCATGTTGCTTTTTCATGAAGGTATCGCGATACTTTGCTTGTTCTTCTTGGATAGTGAAGATATCATCTTGTGATAATTGCCGCCCAACAAACATGTAAAGGATAAAACCAAGAACCGGAAATACTGAAAGAACGAGTAACCAAGCCCAGGTTGCTGCAATATCCCGTCTGCTCCTAAAAACTGTCCAAATAGCGAAACCAATATTAATTAGCCAAAGTACCTCGATGATGCGCCGAATGACATCCCATGTCCAAATCATATTCTCTCTCCTTGTCACGACTAGTAATATATCAATTCTAGCATAGTTGTAGTTTGGTGAGAGGATGATTCGTGGGGGGATATAACTAAAAAAATCGCCTTGACGAAATATCAAGACGATTTTTTTTACTTAATATACGCTTTAATTAGTTGCCACATTTCTGCATGTTGCTCATTAAAGAACTTTGGCGGTTCCTGATTGAGATCAAAGTACTGGACCTTAACTGTTTCGTCAGGTTTAGTAGCAAAGTGTTCCTGGTTGGCTAATTTAACGAGGTAGAAGGCATTGACTGGCTGAACCTTATCTCCATTTGGATAGGTATAGAAATTCTGATCTTGAATTTTAAGTAACTTAACTGGAGTAATCTCAAAACCAGCATCTTCCTTAAATTCTCGCTTTATAGTATCAGCAAAAGATTCGCCATATTCCATGTAACCACCAGGAAATCCCCAGTCACCAGTGTCGGCCCGTGCTTGCAGAAGTACCTGCTGATTAGAGTTTAATAGTGCTCCTGAGGCACTGGTCATGATTAGCGACTCATGGCCAACCTTATCACGAACTCTTTTAATGTAAGACATTTATCTTCTCCTAGTCTTCCACAACAAAGCCATCCTCAACAAACTTTGTCCCGTAAGCCAAGGTATTTTCTACCGGGCACTTGCGAGCAACATCAGCAAGGAACTTTTTAATATCTTCTTCAGATTCATCGCTGCGCAAATGTGGTGTGTAACGAATTTCAGTAAACTTATACCGTTTGTCATCGTTACCCACGTTTTCCCGACCAAGATCACCAGAAATGTTAACCCAGAAAGCTTGGAGATCGAAATTCCGCTTCCGGGCTAATTCGGTAGCAGTAATTGCTTGGCAGGCGCCAAATGATGTTAAGAGGATTTCAACAGGATTCATCCCTGTATTAGTGCTTCCGGGCTCGTCAAAGGTAATTTCAAATCCTCGTGTCCCTGCAGAAACCTGCATTCCAGTAGTAGTCTTCGTGGCCTTTACTTTGTATGTACTCATAATTGCTTCTCCTCCTTATAAATACATAAATATGACTTTTCATTCAACTACCCTAAGTATGCCCGAAGAGATAAAGGGACGCAATAAAAATGCCTAGAGATTTCTTATTAAATTTTCATAAAAATAAAAGGACAGTGACAAAAGTTGTCAGTGTCCTTTTACTGAATTGGAATGAGTAAAGTAGTAATTCCCAGATACTTGGGGGATATCCGGGAATGGAATGTTAGCACACAAAAGAAAAGGGATTACAAGGATACTAAATTATTCATTCCTCAATTGATTAAGAGATTACTAATATTCTAATTCATTTTTAATTAAAGTCAATAAGCATTTAAAATTTTTTTGAATTTTTTGATACTTCACACTTGTGTTATACCACAGATGTGATATAATTATTAGTGTAAAGGAAGTGAAGAATATGCGGATTGATATTAAGCGATACCTGGAAGTCCATAATTTAACGATTTATCAAGTATCCAAGCGTTCCGGATACGGTTACACCACTTTACACAAATCCTTTAATAAACCACAGTCGAGTGCAACTCCGCTGAATTTAAGGGATTTAGATGCTTTAGCTCAGGCACAGCATAAACGTATGTGGGAGGTCCTGAAAGAATTAGAAGAACATTATTTAAACTAAAGCATGATGCGTTATATTAGCTTCAAGCTAGTAAAGCACCTATAATAAACATAACAATAAATTTTTTATTAATTTGATTGAAGAAAATTAAGGGAGGAATGTACTTATGGCACAAAATCCAATGAACCCATTTGACGGAGACATGAACGACATTTTTAATCAATTGATGGGTGGAATGAATGGTTTCAATTCTGACAACCGCCGCTACCTCATCAATGGTAGAGAAGTCACTCCTGAAGAATTTGCTCAATATCGGCAAACAGGTAAGTTACCAGGTGGCGCTGCTCCACAACAACCAGGTCCACAACCTAACGAAGGTAAGCAAAGTATCTTATACAAGTTAGGACGGAACTTGACTGAAGAAGCTCGTCGTCACGAACTTGATCCAGTTATTGGCCGGAATAAGGAAATCCAAGAAACCGCTGAAATTTTGAGTCGGCGGACAAAGAACAACCCAGTACTAGTTGGTGATGCTGGTGTTGGTAAGACTGCTGTTGTTGAAGGCCTTGCACAAGCAATTGTTTCTGGCGATGTTCCAGCAGCAATCAAGGATAAGGAAATTATTAGTATTGATGTTTCTAGCCTTGAAGCTGGTACTCAATACCGTGGTAGTTTCGAAGAAAACATGCAAAAGTTAATTGATGAAGTTAAGAAGGCTGGAAACATTATCCTCTTCTTCGATGAAATTCATCAAATTATTGGTGCTGGTTCTGCTGGTGATGCAGATGGTTCTAAGGGAATGTCCGATATCATGAAGCCAGCATTGTCACGGGGAGAAATTACCGTTATCGGTGCTACTACCCAAGACGAATACCGGAATACTATTATGAAGGATGCTGCTTTGGCACGGCGGTTCAACCCAGTAACAGTTAACGCTCCAAGCAAGGCCGATACTGTTGCAATTCTTAAGGGTATCCGTGACTTGTACGAACGTCATCACAACGTTAAGTTACCAGATGATGTTCTCCAAGCCGCAGTTGACTACTCAGTTCAATACATGCCACAACGGGCATTGCCTGATAAGGCTATTGACTTGGTAGATATGACCGCTGCTCACTTGGCAGCTAAGCACCCAGCACACGATGCAAAGCAAATCGAAAAGGACATCGAAGACGAAAAGAAGAAGCAAAAGGAAGCAGCTAAGAAGGAAGACTACAAGGCTGCTCAAGCCGCTAAGGAAAAGATTGCTGATCTTGAAAAGCAATTGAAGGAAGGCTCCGAAAGCGACAAGGTCACTGCAACTCCAGAAGATGTTGCTAATGCCGTAGAACAAATGACTGGTATTCCAGTTTCTAAGATTGGTGCTAGTGATGTTGAGCGGTTGAAGGATATGGACAAGCGTCTTGAAGGCAAGGTTATTGGCCAAGACAAGGCTGTTGAAGCCGTTGCTCGTGCTATTCGTCGTAACCGTGCTGGATTCGATGAAGGGGACTCACCAATTGGCAGCTTCCTTTTCGTCGGCCCTACTGGTGTTGGTAAGACTGAACTTGCAAAGCAATTAGCCCTTGATATGTTTGGTAGCAAGAATGACATTATTCGTTTGGATATGTCAGAATACTCAGACCGGACAGCTGTTTCTAAGCTAATCGGTGCTACTGCAGGATATGTTGGCTACAATGATAACGGTAATACCTTGACAGAAAAGGTTCGTCGTCACCCATACTCCATTATCTTGCTTGATGAAATTGAAAAGGCTAACCCACAAGTTATTACCCTCTTGCTCCAGGTTCTTGATGATGGTCGCTTAACTGATGGTCAAGGTAACACTATTGACTTCAAGAACACAATCATTATTGCTACATCTAACGCTGGTTACTCTAACGATGCTCCAGTTAAGTTAGGTAATGACAATGATGAAGAAGACTTGATCAAGAAGTTAACTAATTACTTCCGTCCAGAATTCTTGAACCGGTTCAACGCCATTGTTGAATTCCACAGTTTGAGTAAGGAAGATTTGAAGAAGATCGTTGACTTAATGTTAGCTGAAGTTAATAAGACATTAGCTAAGAAGGGCATGGATGTTAAGGTTACCCCAACTGCAAAGCAATACCTGATTGATGAAGGTTACGATGAAGCAATGGGCGCTCGTCCACTTCGTCGGGTAATTGAACGTGAAATTCGTGACAAGGTTACTGACTACTACCTTGACCACCTTGATGCAAAGCACTTAGTTGCTGAAATGAAGGATGGTAAGTTGGTAATTGTCGACGCTAAGGACGCTGCTAAAGATGACAGCGACCAATACAAGTCAGCCGATGAAAAGAAGGAAGAAAAGGCTGACGACGACAAGAAGGAAACTGATGACAAAAAAGAAGATAAGTAATCAGTAGACTCTAAGGAGGATGGAAACTTGTTTTCCATCCTCCTTTTTTCTATATTAACTATAATGATGTACCATTTGATCTGAAGGGATACAAGCGAATGAAGGAAAAAGAAGTAAAACGAGGTGACATCTTTTATGCTGATTTGTCGCCTGTCGTGGGTTCGGAGCAGGGTGGTCAACGGCCAGTCTTAATTATCCAAAATGATGTGGGAAACCACTTCAGTACAACCGTAATTGTGGCACCAATTACAACTCATTCAGAGAAGAAATTAATGCCGACTCATGTTTCATTAACTACAAAAGTGACCGGGATCCCGCGAAACTCTGTTGTTTTATTAGAGCAGGTGCGGACGCTTGATAAGCAACGGTTAATGGACCGGATTGATCACCTTAGTCCTTCAGTGATGAAGAGAGTTGATCGAGGATTACGAATTAGCCTTGCATTGTGATTAAAGTTAACGTTGGAATAGCCGATATAGTACGCAAATGGACCCCAAAGCTTGGGAAACCGAGTCTTGGGGCCCATATTTTAAACAAACTAGGCAGCATTTTCTTTAAGTTGTTTAATTTTAATTTCAATCAAACCAGCTTTTTCGCCGAGGTCAAAGAATTCTTTTTGAAGTCGAAAGAGTCGGCTTTGAATTGCTGTACTTGTTGGTAACCATTGTTGATTTAAGTACATTTTCCAAAAATCATCATCTGGTTTCAAACCGATTCGATTACTGAGTTGTTCAATTTCTGGATGAATCTTTTGAATCTTATTAATTAGTTCATTATGTTTGCGAACTAAATGACCAAGATTGTTTTTTGCGTACTGCATAAAACCCCTCCTATAAAATAAATAAATTTATCTCACGCTATCTATTTTAGCAGTCCTTTCATAAAGTTGTTAGTGACTTTATGAATTTTATAATTACGATGAAGGTTTAATTCGAAGGCAATTCGCTTGGGATCGTTTTTATCGACAACGTTAATTTCACCACGACGAATAAAGCCAAAATTTTGTGCTATTTTTTGCATTCGTTGGTTCTTTTCATGAGTATCGAAACGAAAATTAGATCGTTTTTGTAGTTGGCCAACGGTAATAAGGTTACTAAAGAGGAGCTTGGAAAGGCCATGACCACGGTACTTACTTGAGATTGCAACCCGGTGAATTGTTGCGTAGGGTTCATTCGGTTGTTTCCATTGGCCATTATGGATGTCTTTATATGTCGGATCATGCGTAAGCTGAAGGGCGGCAATTCCGGCAATTTGGTCACCGACAATTAGGACCCAGCTTATTTCCTGGGAAATATCCGTGGCGATGGCTTTGCGGTCGGGATGTCCGTCTTGCCATTGGGGACTGCCGTCTTGCTTTAATAATGCTCGTGCTTCTTCAATGATTTCCATCATTTTATATAGATCTGCTAGTTTTGCTCGACGAAGATAAGTCGTTGTCATATTTTTGTCTCATTTCTTAGAAATTGTTACTTCTAAATTATAAAACAGATAAATTTTTTTAGAGACTGCCGTTGGTTATCTGGAATTATTGAGTTAGAATTTAAAAAAATAAGGGGGTGTCGTGATGATACTAACGTGGAGCATTATTAAATGGGTATTATTAGGGATTATTGCTATCAATGAAATCGCGGCACTATTTACTGTGTTCAGGGAGAAACGTGATATTGCGGCAACTTGGGCGTGGCTCCTTGTGCTCCTTTTGCTTCCTGTTGTGGGATTTATTTTCTATGCGTTCCTTGGCCGAAAACTTCCACAACGGCGCTTGGAACGAATTAAGTCCCAAACACAGCTGAAGCTTAAGCAAGCAGTTGAACGACAAAAACTTCAATTTCAAAATATGCCTAAGCCAAAGCACTCTACTGTTCAAATGTATCGGCGGACAGTGATGCTTTTCCAAAGCTTGGATAACGCATTCTTGACACGCCATAATAATGTGAAAATTTATACTAAGGGCGATAAGTTATTCCGGCAGCTTTTCAATGATATTGAAGCTGCACAAAAGAGTATCAATATTGAATTCTATACTATTTATAACGATCAAATTGGTAACGAATTGCGAACTCTGCTAGAACAAAAGGCAGCAGAGGGTGTCGAAATCCGGGTCCTTTATGATTCATGGGGTTCAATGGGAGTTCGTGCAGATTTCTACAATGGTCTTCGGAAACGGGGTGGCTATGCAACACCATTCTTGATGACCCACAGTAACTTTATTGATTTCCGGATGAACTATCGTGATCACCGAAAAATTGTTGTGATTGACGGCGAAATTGGCTATGTTGGGGGCTTTAATGTCGGTGACCAATACCTTGGCCGAGTGAAGAAATTTGGTCCTTGGCGTGATACGCACTTACGTGTTATTGGTGGCGGAGTTTACAGTCTCCAACAACGGTTTATTCGTGACTGGAACGCTTCTGTTAAGCATAAGGATAATCGAATTGAACACTTTAGCCGCTTCTTCCCCGAAATTAAGCTTGATAAGAGTCAACTCGAAAATGAAACTTCGCTACAGATTGTTTCTAGTGGTCCCGAATCACCTCAAGAGAATATCAAATTGGGGTATTTACGGTTAATTAATGCCGCAACTGATCATATTTGGATTCAAACTCCATATTTAATTCCAGATGATAGTGTAATTGATGCTCTGCAAGTGGCAGCTCATTCGGGTGTAGATGTACGGATCATGCTTCCTTGTAAACCAGATCACCCGTTTGTTTATCGGGCTACCCAGTATTATGCACGGGTGCTAGCGAATCACGATATTACGATCTACTTTTATGAAGAAGGATTCTTACACTCCAAGACGATTATGATCGATGGTCGGATGGCAAGCGTAGGTTCTGCTAACCTTGATTTTCGGAGCTTTAAGCTAAACTTCGAAATTAACTGCTTTATTTATGATCGTGATATGACAGATAAGCTGGAGCGGATCTTTATAAATGATATTCGTAATTCACGGGTGATTACGCCAGAGATGTTTGCTAACCAGCCACGGTGGCTACGGTTTAAACAAACTTTTTCCCGGTTACTATCACCGATTTTGTAAGAATAAAAAATGAGTAATTCTCGTTAGGTAAGGAGAGAAAAATGGCAAGTATCCCGTCAGTTGGAACGTTAATTTACTTATTACTTGGTGGAGTGGTTGCGGGGATCCTCTCTTCTGCAGCTTCATTTGCTTCTTTAGCGTCCTATCCATTACTTCTAAGCGTTGGGGTAGCACCGGTTTATGCTAACGTTACGAATGATGCGGCTTTGATTTGGAATAGCCTTGGTTCAGTATTCGCGTCTGGTCGGGAGCTCCATGGGCACTGGCGACAAGTATGGACTTACGGTTTTTTTACTGTAATTGGTTCTGTGATGGGATGCATTCTGCTACTCGCTTTTCCTGGTAAAGTTTTTGAAAAGGTTGTTCCTTTCTTTATCTTGATTGCTGGGGCAATGATTCTTATTTCGGGAAAACACCAACCAGACTTAACCCACCAAAAACCACAGTGGTTAAAGGAAATGTATATATTCTTCCTGGTAATTGTTGGTGGATATGCCGGATATTTTGGTGCGGCAAGTGGGATTGTGATCCTAGTTTTATTAACGTACTTAACAGATGAAGGCTTTTTAGTAGCGAATGCGATCAAAAATGCGGTCTGTGGTTTCACGAACCTGGTTGCCCTAATTATTTACTCATTTACATCAAAAATTTATTGGTGGGATGCATTTCCAATGGCAATCGGAATGTTTATCGGTGGTTACTTAGGCCCAATTATTTTGCGTTACATTCCTGCCAAGTTAATGCGCTGGGTAATCGCCTTTCTTGCACTCATCCAAGCAATTATATTCTTTAGGGCGAGCAGATCTTAGCTATGTTACGGTATATTTATGCCAAAATTTCATAGTACTTAAAAAGCTTCAAAGTTGGTTTTCAATACTTTGAAGCCTTTTTATGTACTTGTTATAAATTTAGTGTAAACTAAACATTTGTTCGATTTATTATGGTAAAATTAAAACAAAATTTACGTGAAAAGGATGGAACACCGTGGGAACTTTAGGCTTTGTTTTAGGTACGCGAACAATGGATCATGAACAAGTAATGGTTGACCAGCTAGCTGATCAAATGAAAAATGCAGTTGCAGAAGATCGTTTCTTCTACCTAGTTCCTAACCATATTAAGTTTGAAACGGAAATAAATGTTTTAGCAGGATTACGGAAACGGGCTGGTTTTGGTGATGATCAACGATTTGCGTCTGAGAGACTTCAGGTTTTGTCATTTAGCCGGTTAGCTTGGTTCCTTTTACGGGACACGCCATCATTTCAAACACCGCGAATTTCTAAAATTGGGATGACAATGCTGACATCGCAGGTTGCCCAAGACCATGCAGGTGACTTACACCTTTATGCAAGTGAAATTAAACGTCCCGGCTTTATTCAAAAGTTAACCGATCAACTAGAAGAGTTAAAGAGTGCGAATATTTCTGCGGATGATTTTTCAACGATTTTAGACCGGATTGAACAAGATCAATCTGCAGGAGCAAACCGTGTGTGGTTAACGAAGATGCGTGATGTTGAAACAATTTATCATGCTTACGAAGAGCAACTGCGAAAGAATTTCCTGGGAAATAATGAGTTATATTTGCAACTTGTCCAATATTTGCAAAGCAGTGATGAAGTTAGTCACATGCATTTCTTTGTTGATCGTTTTGCACAGTTTACAGCAAGTGAGCAACGAATAGTTGATGCTCTAGTAGAAAATGGAGCGGCAACCATGATTTCGTTAGTACTTGATCGAGGATATCCTGACCAAAATCACCCGAATCCAAGTAAAATTCCTGGTGAAAATGACTTGTTTTATTCATCTGCAATGGTGTATCGCCGTCTTTGGAAACTAGCTCAAGCAAATCCACAACGGGTTAAGTTACAACCAAATGTCTGGTTTGCTAATCAACCACGCGTAAATAGCGATCTCCAGAAGGTTGATCGTTATTTTAAACGCTATGCAGAAGGACCAATTGCAGCGGTAGAGAAGACACAATTGGCTGATCCTTCTACAGTGCAATTTTATACAATGGCTAACCGCCGTGAAGAATTAGAACGAGTTGCCACAAAAATTCGACAACTAGTTGCAAGCGGGAAGTACCGTTATCGTGATTTCTTAATCTTAACGCGACACCTTGATGGGTACCAGAATATGATTACCCCAATTTTTGCTAAGAACCAAGTGCCGGTTTTCGATGATCATGAACGGAAAATGGATCAACATCCGTTAGTAATCCTGTTGAGTACCCTCTTTAATATTGATCAGCGAGGGTACCAACTAGCAGATATAATGCAGCTGCTGAAAACTTGGCTGCTGGTTCCCCGTACAACAACGGGTGATTTAATGTCAATTCGGGACTTTCAAGAGGCGGTTTTTGTTACTGAAAATTGGTGCTTGAAACAAGCGATCAGAGGAAAGCAAGCCTGGATAAGTGAGAAAAGAGCATCAGAACTTTGGAATGCTAAGGATAGTGAGTCGTCAGACGCGGGAGAGCCTTCATCACGAGTGGCTAAGTTAAACCAACAATTAATTATTGTTCGTAACTATGTCGCTAAGACGCTTGTTCCATTCTTAGATCAGTTAAAAAAGGCTACTTCAGGGCGAGAATTAGCAACACTGCTTTTTAACTTCTTACAGCAAAATGGGGTTACAGAACGGCTTTATCAATGGCAGCAATACCAGAGTACCCGGGACCTTGATCTTGCCCGCCAGCCCCAACAGGTTTGGGAAAAGTTCTGCCAGATATTACAGGAATATGTTGAAATTCTTGGAGAAGATCGGCTGAATGAAGATAATATTGATAATTATCTCGAAAAATTTAACGAGATTATCCAGGCTGGCTTTTCAGCGGCTCAGTATTCTCAGATCCCAGCAACCTTGGATCAAGTTGTTATCTCTGAAACTGGAATTGTTCAAAGTCAAAATAAAAAAGTTGTCTTCATGCTCGGATCAACTGATGACGTAATGCCCGAAGTTCGAGAGAATGAAGGCTTATTGACGGATCAGGATAAGCAAATTTTGGCTCCGTATCTTGATGCTGATTACCAATACTTACCAGCTGATACGGTAACTGAATTGAATAATGAGCCTTTTATCCACTATTTAGGGATGCTTTCTGCTAAGCAAAAACTAATTTTTACGGCACCCCAGGCAACAAATGACGATAAGGAGTTAACTATTTCGCCGTATATGCGTGATTTAGCAGCTTATCTCCAACAGCCAATTGTTAATTCACCATTAGTAACTAGTAAAGCTGGTTTGGCGAATCCCCAACAGTTTATTAGTAGTCCAGAGGCTAGTTTAAGTCAGTTAGTCCGTGTTGGACGTCAAGCTCGTGACGAACAAAGAGTGCGTAAGGCCCCTGCTAAATTGCCAGCATCTTGGAGAAGAGTTGAACGTGATCTGATTTTATTGTCCAGACAGTGGCAAGCAAGCTCAGACTTAGCTGAACGAGCATTAGGAGAAAAGCTACAGCAACGTCTTGAGTTAGTGGCTCAAGGGTTTAATTACCATAATGTTGTTGACAATATTGGAGCAACCTTGGCCCAGGCGTTATATCTTCATGTAACTCCAGATAAGGGTAAACAGCAAGCTCTGTATGCTTCAATTTCACAATTACAAAACTTCTATGTTAACCAGTACGAGTACTTCCTAAAATACGGCCTTCGTCTAAAAAAACGGGATCGGCTTGAGATGTCCCCTGATCGAATCGGGACGTTCTTCCATAAGGCAATGGAAACTTTTATTAATAGTACTCACCAACAACAAGCTGATTTGAAAGAACTAGCAGCTGACCCAGAAAAATTAAAGGGATTTATTAACGAAGCACTACAAGAAGCTGAGAAAAATCAACCTGATTTGATTCGCTTAGCAGAGTTATCAGCCCAGGCAGAATTTCAGTATCGCCAACTAAGAACGATCGTTACGACAATGCTTGAAACAATGTGTCAACAATCACAGTATACTAAGGCTCAGCCATTTAAGACCGAAGCACAATTTGGGCGAATTGGAGCCTTAAACCAGGCAAACCTTAAAGCTCTCGATTATCCATTAGCTTCTGGGAACCGCATCTATCTTCGTGGCCGGATTGACCGGATTGATCGCCTACCTAAGGATCAACTAATGGATCTGTCAAATCCAAGCGACTTTCTCACTGTGGTTGACTATAAGTCGAGTAACCGAACATTTGACCTTACTTCAGCTTATTACGGAATATCGCTCCAGTTATTGACCTACCTAAATGGTCTTCAAAGCAACCTTCAAGAACTGGGTGAACCAACTGCGCAACTTGCTGGTGCATTGTACTTACACTTGAGTAATCCAAAGTTTGACTGGAAACGAAATCAGCATAAAGATTTGGAAGAACTTCAGTTAAGTTCTCATGAATATAAGGGAATTCTCTTAAATGAGCCAGCAGTTCTGGATTCGCTTGACCAGAAACTCCAAGATAACCAGTCGGTCTTATACCCGTTGAAGGTTACTAAAAAGAGTAGCATTTCCGCTAAGAAGGATGCATTATTAGTAACTCCCGATCAGCTGCAATGGCTTCAGAACTGGAATAAACAGTTAATTATTGAAGCTGGAAACAAGATCCTTGAAGGACAAGTTAAGCTGAACCCTTACAGGTTAATTGAGGGAAGCAAACGTTCAACAGGATTAGATTATAGTGACTTTAAGGATATCTACCAATTTGATAACATGCTTGATCAGCAACGTTACCGCCAACTTGATCCAAAAAAGGCTAAAGAGGAATTTGATAATGCAAATAAAGAAGGAGGTAGTAAGAATTAATGGCAGATTTTAATCCAACACCAAGTCAACGCCAAGCGATTAATGACCGTGGAGAAAATATCCTTGTTTCAGCTTCCGCTGGGTCAGGAAAAACTGCAGTCTTGGTTCAGCGAGCCATTAAATTAATCAAAGAGGGAGTTCATATTGATCGGATGTTAATGGTAACCTTCACGGATGCCGCAGCGAAGAGTATGCGAGATAAGATTCGTGAAGCCCTTCAGGAAGCCATTCATCAACCCGTACATAACGCGGAAGAGCAGCGACAACAGCGTCAAATGGCGAATGAAATTAATCGTTTAGCAACTGCAGATATCAGTACGATCCATGCATTCTGTTTGAAACTGATTAAACGCTACTATTATTTAATTCATCTTGATCCGCAATTTAGGTTATTAACGGATGATACTGAGCGGCTTCTTCTCCAGGAGGAAGTTTGGCAACAAGTTAGCGAAAAACTTTATAGTACGTCACTTGACCATGAAACTGAACTAAAGGCAAACTTTAGTGAACTAGTTACTAACTTTTCTGGTGACCGTGATGCGCAGGGATTAGATGAACTTGTACTCAAGTTATATGAAACAGCAAACGCTCAACCAGAACCAGAAAAATGGTTACAAGAACTAGCTAGTAATTATTTCCTGGGAAATGATCACATTACAAACACCGAATTTTATCAAGAACAATTAAAGCCAGTTGTTAAGGAAAATCTAGAACAATTAGTAAATGATTATGGTGAGTTAGCAATCCGGATGGCTGATCTTGGTTATGACAAACCGGCAGAAATTATTAAGGGTGATCAGGAAAAGATTAGGAACTTGATCGCTAGTTTAGATCAAGAAAAGTGGGGAGACATTCGAGCCGCCTTTCAAGAAATTAAATATGCCCGGATGAGTGGGGGAGCAAAGAAAAAAGATCCAGAATACCAAACATATCAATCATTAATTAAAACCCGAAATGGCTTAAAAGACCGTTTGAAGTCCCTAACAGCAGATTATTTTGAATATGATGAACCGCGCTTACGGAAAATTACTGATCAATCAGCCAAGATCATCAATGAATTATCTGCAGTTACAATTAAGTTTTCAAAGGCATATCAACAGGCTAAGCTAAATCGTCATGTCCTTGAATTTAGTGACTTGGAACATTATGCCTACCAGATCTTAACCCCACCTGCTGATCAACATGATTGGGTAACACTAGTTAAGGAGTTACGAGAACATTATCAAGAAATCATGATTGATGAATATCAGGATACGAACCCGCTTCAGGAAAAGATATTGATGCAGTTAACCAGTCCCGAACGGCAAAACCTCTTTATGGTGGGGGATGTAAAACAGTCGATTTACCGTTTTCGTGAAGCCGACCCAACCCTCTTTTTGAGCAAATATAAGAATTATCGTCAGGAAAAGGGTGGTGAATCAATAGTTCTTGCTGAAAACTTCCGCTCAATGAAAAATGTCACTAGTTTCACAAATCTCTTGTTTGAGCAGTTAATGGATCACCAAGTTGGGGAAATTGATTATGATCAGGACGCGCATTTAAAGTATGCGGCAACCTATTATGATGAAAATCCGGATAATGAGGTTAAACCTGCTGAAGTACTACTTTATGACGCCAATGTTGATCCGTCGATGCCCCAAGAGGACGACAAGTTAACTGGTGAATTGCGGATGGTTGCCATGCGGATTAAACAAATGGTAACGAACCAAGAATTAATTTACGATAAGCAATCAAAACAAATGCGTCCTGTTCAATATAGAGATATTGTCCTCCTGGAACGAACGAAGAACATTAATAATACCTTGATGGAACAATTCAATGAATTAGAAGTCCCACTGACCGTTCATGATGTAGAGAGTTATTTCCAAGCAACTGAAGTTCGTGTAATGATGTCGTTATTGAAGGTAATTGACAATCCAAAACAAGATATTCCTCTAGTAGCGGTTCTCCGTTCACCAATCGTTGGCCTCAGTAACAAGGAATTAGCGTTTATCCGCCTTCAAGATCGCCGGGCAGATTTCTATACAGCATTGATGGTGTGTCAAAATAATTTTGAAAATCATCGTCTTCAACATTCATCAGCGTTGAATGCGGAACAATTGACCCGCCTTCAGCACAAACTTACAAGGTTCATTGAACAACTGACCGAATTTCGCCAGGTAGCCCAGCAACAGACTCTTGTTGATTTGATTTGGCGAATTTACCATGAGACGGGTTACTTGGATTATGTTGGCGCGATGCCGGGTGGTCAACAGCGACAGGCTAACCTCCATGCCCTATACGAACGGGCACATACTTATGAGCAGAGTAGCTTTAAGGGCCTTTACCAGTTCACCCGTTTTATTGAAAAAATGCAGGAGCATGATCAGGATCTCGGGGTGGCCCCGACACAGTTAGATGCCGATGCAGTTAATGTGATGACGATCCATGGGAGTAAGGGCCTTCAGTTTTCGGTTGTCTTTCTAATTAATACGAATCATCACTTTAATAATGCGGCAGTTCGTGAAAATGCAGTTGTGGATCCAAATTCTGGGATTGGAATTAAGATGATGGATAAGCAGCGGTTTGTTTACGATACACCACAGCGACAGGTGATTTTGAATAATATCCAGCAAGGTGAGCGAGCAGAAGATTTACGGGTCCTCTATGTTGCGTTAACCCGGGCCGAACAACGATTAATTGTTACGGCGTCATTTAATGAGAGCCGTAAGGGGCAAAAATTAGTTGAAGCATGGAATGGTTGGCAAAGAGCCTTCCAAAGTGATCAACAGTTGATTGGAGCTCAATTACGGATCGCCGCTAAGTCCTTTATTGATTGGATTGGATTAGCACTTGCGCGGTATCCAAAACAGTTTGCTGCTTCACGATTAAGTATTCCGGGTAAATCCATAGAAGATAAGGGAGTAGTCCTTGAGCCAAGTCCCCTTGATACGGGAAAAGGCTTTGCTGGGATGTCCGCCTCACCATCATTTATTGCACGAACTTATACTGCTGCTGACGTTGAGCGAGAACTAGAGGCTATTACTAAGTCAGTTGATTTGCCTGCTGAGGATCCCCAATCAATCAAGTCCTTGTCGGTAGATGATATCAACCAAGTTCTTGCTTTCCGTTACCCGTACGAGGTAGCAACAAAGACAACGGCCTATCAATCAGTTACGGATGTTAAACGAGTTTTCGAGGATCCTGATAACCGCGAAATGGGTCAATGGGACTATGAACAACAGCAGAAAGTAAAAAATCGTGGTCTTTACTTAAAGAACGACTTCACGACTCCTCAATTTATCCAGCAAGATGATCAGTCACCGGCCGCAACAGAGATTGGGACAGCTACTCACTTAGTATTCCAAAAGTTACCGCTGGATGGTGAGCCACTAACGGTTGAACGAGTTCATAAAGAGATTCAACAGTTAGTGAAAGAGCACCTGATTAATCCTGCTGTTGCCACTCGAATAAATGAAGAAGGAATTGCAACTTTCTTTCAGACAGATCCTGGCCAACAAGTATTGTTAAATGGTCAAAATTACCATCGTGAGGAACCATTTGCGATGATAATGAATGGTCACGAACTCTTTAAAGAAGTTCAGGCAAAAGATGACGAACGAATTCTAATTCACGGGATTATTGACGGTTATTTAGAAACACCTGAGGGGATAATCCTGATTGATTACAAGACCGATCATGTTGATCCGCAATATCGTGAATTTGAATTGACTAAGATTACTAGTCGTTATCGTGGACAACTAGAGCTATATCGGCAAGCTTTAAATATTATGAAGCCGGTTCCAGTTGTCCAGATGGGGCTTTACCTGGTAGAATTAGGGAAGTTTATTTCATTTAAAATCGAGGGACGGCCCTAATGGTAACAATTAAAGACATTGCAAAGCAGGCGGGAGTATCCGTTTCGACAGCATCGCGGGCGTTGAATGATAACCCACGGATTAGTAAGGAAACTCGGGAAAAGATCAAAAAAATTGCTGTTGCAGCGGGATACCAACCTAATTACACGGCACGGAATCTTACCCGTGGTGTATCAAATATGGTTGGGTTAATCTTTCCTGTAACGGAGGATACTGCACCGGCTAACCCGTTTCATATTGATCTGATGCGGGGAGTTAGTTCAGCTCTTCAACCGTTACACTACGAGATGGTAGTAGCGATAGCACCAACTCAAGAAGAGCTACTTGAAGAGGTTCGTTCAATGGTTGATCAGTCTAAGGTCCATAACTTCCTAGTCTTTTATGCCATGAAAAATGATCCGATAACAGCCTACTTGCGAAAGAATGACCTTAATTTTGTAATCATTGGTCATCCAACTGATCATCATCCCGATCGCTTTGTGGATAATGACAATGTTGCAGCGGGAAAGATTGCGACCGAGCAATTGCTTAAAACTCATCAACTCTCTCATCCTGCCTTTCTTGAATCCACTAATCCCTGGATGTTTGAGCGGGAACGAAGTAAGGGCTATGAAGAATGTATGCAGGAGCAAGGATTAAAAGGAATTGTCTGGCAGTTAGAAACTAATGCAGATTCCTTAGATAACTTTCTTGAGGAATATTCCGAGACTGATGGCTTACTGTTTTCGGATGATTTATTATTTGTACGATTTTCTAATGAACTCCAAAGACGGTCACTTCCAGTATTTTGCTTTAACAACAGTCGGTTGATGGGGATGTTAACAAATAGTGATGGTCGGATTGACCTCCAACCTCGTGAACTGGGTCGTGAAGCGGTCAGACTACTTTTTAACCCTAAAAAGCAGCACAGTTATATTGCATTTAAAATTAATTAATAAATAGAAGAAGCTGAAATCATTGGTATTTCGGCTTTTTTGTTTGTTATAAAGGAAAACCCTTTCAAAATTTTGTGCAAACGGTTGCGCAAATCTTCAGAATCTGTTATATTATTACTTGTAAAAACATGAAGCGCTTTCATGAAAAATATTACTTTAAGATATTTAGGGGTGTAATAAATGAGTCAAGAAAAGCCAGCGGGCGCAGGCTTGCCAACACTCTCCAGAAGCACGATTTGGATGATCAACTTCGGTTTCTTGGGTGTACAGACTGCCTTCACCTTACAAAGTTCACAAATGAGTCGGATTTTCCAAACTATTGGTGCGGATCCAAATAATTTGGGATGGTTCTTTATTTTGCCACCATTGATGGGATTGGTTGTTCAACCAATTGTCGGTTACTATTCAGACCGTACTTGGGCACCAAAGCTCGGTGGTCGGCGTCTTCCATACCTTCTTTTAGGGATGATTGTCGCTGTTATTGTTATGTTGCTATTGCCAAACTCTGGTAGTTTTGGATTTGGTTATGGGTCACTAGCCGCTTTGTGGTTTGGTGCAATTACTGTTGCCTTCCTTGATTTGTCATCCAACGTTGCCATGCAACCATTCAAGATGATGGTTGGGGACATGGTTAACGATGACCAAAAGAGTTATGCATACGGTATTCAAAGTTTCTTGTCAAACACCGGTGCCGTTTTGGCCGCTATTTTCCCATTCCTCTTCACTTGGTTTGGTGTTAAGAACATTGCTCCTAAGGGTGTTGTTCCTGATTCTGTTAAAGTTGCCTTCTATGTTGGTGCTGCCTTATTGATTGTTACTAGTCTCTTTACTGTTTTCCGGGTTCATGAATATGACCCAGCAACTTATGCTAAGTACCACGGTATTACTGAAGAAGATAACAAGGAAGGTGGAAACTGGTTCACCTTACTTAAGACTGCTCCTAAGGCATTCTGGACGGTAACACTTGTTCAATTCTTCTGCTGGTTTGCATTCCAATACCTCTGGACATACTCAGCTGGTGCGATTGCTAAGAACGTTTGGGATACTACTAATGCTACTTCCGCTGGTTACCAAGCTGCTGGTAACTGGTACGGTGTTTTAGCTGCTGTCCAATCAATTGCCGCTGTTATTTGGTCATACGTTTTGGCCAAGGTTCCTAACAAGTACCACAAGTTCGGCTACGCTGGTAGTTTACTTCTTGGTGCATTTGGATTTATCTCTGTCTTCTTTATTCATGATCAATGGACATTGATTATTTCATACATTCTTGTCGGAATCGCATGGGCTGGTATGAACACTTACCCATTAACCATTGTTACTAACGCATTGTCTGGTAAGCACATGGGGACCTACCTTGGGCTCTTCAATGGTTCAATTTGTTTGCCACAGATTGTTGCCTCATTGCTTAGTTTCGCATTGTTCCCACTCTTTGGTCACTCACAAGTTAACATGTTTATCCTTGGAGGAATTGTGTTAGCTCTTGGTGCCCTTTCAGTTGGTACGATTAAGGAAACTTACGCTGAATAAGGCGGATAAGCTGAATAATAAAGTAAATTAAACTAGAATAGGACTGTGACGAGTATTAGCTGCAGCCCTATTGTATAAAGAAGGAAGGAATTGAAATTATGAAACAAACATTTGAAATTGCTCCATGGCATGTTGCCACTCATAAGTGGGATCCTGAAGATAAGCGTCTTCAAGAATCAATGACTAGTTTAGCTAACGAAAATCTGGGTATGCGTGGCTTCTTTGAAGAAGGATACTCAGGCGATCATATGCAAGGTGTATACCTTGGTGGTGTTTGGTTCCCAGACAAGACTCGTGTTGGTTGGTGGAAGAACGGTTATCCAAAGTACTTTGGTAAAATGATCAACGCGGTTAACTTCATGAAGTTAATTATCAAAGTTAACGGTGAACAACTAGACCTCGCCAAGCAAACACCAAAGGACTTCAAGCTTGATCTTGATATGAAGCGCGGTGTCCTCGAACGTGAATTTACTGTTGAAATTGGTGGTACTGAAATGTACTTCAACTTCGAACGGTTCGTAAGTGCAACCCAAAAGGAATTAGTTGGTCAACGTCTCCATATTAAGAACCGTGGTACTGGTGATGCTAAGGTTGAAATTACTAGTATGATCGATGCCGATGTTTACAATGAAGATGCCAACTATGATGAACAATTCTGGAATGTTCTTGGCAAGTCTGCTAATGGTGAACATGCCGAATTGACTTCAATGACCAAGAAGAATGATTTCGGTACACCACAATTTACTGTTGGTATGAAGACCACTACTAAGACTAACCTTGACCACGTTGGTGACGGTACTGACGAAAAGGATGCCTACAACACCTTTGCTGGAACTGTTGCAGCTGGTAAGGAAGTTAACTTTGAAAAGCGGAGTGTCATCGTAACTTCACGTGATTTCGATTCTCAAGAAGCAATTGAAAAGCACCTTGATGAATTAACTGAAAAACTTGATGCTCAAAGCTTCGACGACCTTCTTGAACCACATATCCAAGAATGGGCAGATCGTTGGGTTAAGTCAGATGTTGAAATTGATGGTGATGACGGTGCTCAACAAGGTATTCGTTTCAACCTCTTCCAACTCTTCTCTACTTACTACGGTAAGGATTACCGGCTTAACATTAGTCCAAAAGGATTCACTGGTGAAAAGTACGGTGGTGCTACTTATTGGGATACTGAAGCTTACTGTATTCCGGTTTACCTTGGGGTTGCTAATCCAGAAGTTGCCCGTAACTTGTTAATGTACCGTTACAAGCAATTAGATGGTGCCTTTGTTAACGCTAAGCAACAAGGCCTTGATGGTGCATTGTTCCCAATGGTTACCTTTAACGGGATTGAATGCCACAACGAATGGGAAATTACCTTCGAAGAAATTCACCGTAACGGTGACATTGCCTATGCTATTTACCTTTACACTAAGTACACTGGCGACAAATCATACGTTCTTAATGAAGGTGCAGAAGTCTTAACTGAAATTTCCCGTTTCTGGGCAGATCGTGTTCACTATTCACAAAACAAGAACAAGTACATGCTTCATGCCGTAACTGGTCCTGATGAATATGACAACAACGTTAACAACGACTGGTACACTAACTTACTTTGCCGTTGGACTCTTAAGTACACTCTTGAAGTCTTGGATGAAGTTGACGACAAGGTTGCCAAGAAGCTTAACGTTTCTGAAGACGAAAAGCGTCGTTGGAAGGGAATCGTTGATAACATGTACCTTCCATACGATAAGGAACGTGATATCTTCCCAGAAAATGATGGCTTCATGGACAAGGACTTAACACCAGTTTCTGAAATTCCAAGTGACCAATTACCACTTAACCAACACTGGTCATGGGACCGGATTTTACGTTCTCCATACGTAAAGCAAGGGGACGTTATCCAAGGGCTCTGGGACTTCATCGATGACTTTACTAAAGAACAAAAGAAGAACAACTTTGACTTCTATGAACAATACACTGTTCACGAATCAAGTCTTTCCGCTTCTGTTTACTCAATTATCGCTGCTGATATTGGTTACGAAGACAAGGCTGTTGAGTTATACGAACGTTCAGCACGGCTTGACCTTGATAACTACAACAATGATACTTCTGATGGGCTCCACATCACTTCAATGACTGGTTCATGGCTTGATATTGTTCAAGGATTTGCTGGAATGCGGGTTCGTGATAACCAATTACACTATGCACCATTCCTTCCTAAGAAGTGGAACTCATACCAATTCCGTCAAATGTTCCGTGGTCGGATCTTGAAGGTTAAGGTTGATAAGCACGGTACTAAGATTGATTTAGTATCAGGTGACCCAATCACCATTGATCTTGACGGTAAGAAACTTGAATTAAAGTAATTACTGGAGGAATTTCAAGAATGAAGTTTGAAGATTTGAAAGGTTTTGCTTTTGACCTTGATGGTGTGATTGCTGATACGGCTCGTTTTCATGGTCAAGCTTGGCACCAACTTGCTGATAAAGTTGGCACCAAGTGGACTCCTGAACTTGCTGATAGTTTGAAGGGTGTTAGCCGGATGGATTCATTAGAATTAATCCTTAAGACTGGTGGCCACGAAAATGACTATACCCAAGAAGAAAAGGAAGCATTGGCAACCGAAAAGAACGATAACTACATTAAATTGGTTGAAACTTTAACGCCTGTTGATATTCTTCCGGGAATGAAGGACTTCTTGGATGAATTGAAGGCAAATAATTACCACATTGTTTTAGCCTCAGCTTCCAAGAATGCTCCAAAGGTATTAAAGTACTTACAAATTACTGACTACTTTGAAGGAATTGTGGATCCCGCTAAATTGACTCATGGTAAGCCAGATCCAGAAATCTACAGTGAAGCAGCCAAGTTGATGAACCTTCCTGCTGGCCAAGTTGCTGGACTAGAAGATGCCCAAGCAGGAATCGAATCAATTAATCGGGCGGGCGAACTTTCCATTGGCTTCGGCGCAGAATTAAAGGACGCCGACGTTAAGTTCGCTAATACTGCTGATGTTTCACTAGCAGCTATTAAGGCACAAATGAACTAAATTTCTAACTCTTTATCAAATGAATAACGTAATTTATTAGTTTGGTTAATAGTTGAAAAAAGAATGGAGATTACCGGCTCTGTTCTTGTTAAAAAGTGAATATCATTATGCAAAGGACGTTAAGCTTTGGAATGAAGCTTAACGTCCTTTTAGCTAATGGTTAATTTTAAATTGGTTGTTCAAGATTTAAGGCAAAATAGTTCATCAATGAACTTAATAATCTTTAGTATTATGGATTAAATATTGCCATCAGTTTCTTAAACCGGTATATTATTAAAAAATAATGAGAAATTTCTAAGGATGGGATAGCGATGTTTAGTCAAATTGGCCAACTAATTTTTGATAATGAAGCTGTTGCAAAAACTCAGGATTTTACAATGGGACTTGAAATTGAAATGCAACGGGTAGATGAAAATGGCAATATTAGTCAAGAACCGTATCCAGCTGCTATCGGGGATGAGAAGACAAATCCGTGGATTACTAATGATTTCTTGGAAACAATGTCTGAAACGGTAACGCCATCTGCACAGCACGCTCTTGATGCGATGCATTATCTGTATGTTATTAATAATGCATTACGTTCAGCTCTGGCTCCGGGAGAATTGTTATGGCCGTTATCAATGCCACCACGTTTACCTAAGGATAAGAGAAAATTACGTCTTGCTAAGATGGGCCCTGAGAAAGAAGCATATTTAAAAGAATGGGCAAAGCGGCATGGCTATTCACAAGGTACCCCATGTGGCGCCCATATTAATTTAAGTATTGATCGACATATTATCACGCTAGTCCAGAAAAATTTTCCAAAAAAGTTTCGGGATGAACGAGAAGTTCGAAATTATCTCTATACAGTACTAGCACAAGGATTTGTTCGGTATCGGTGGTTTATTACCTACTTGTTTGGTGCAAGTCCAATTGCGGAAGAGAATTATTTTGAAAATGGAAAGGGACCAGCTCATCCGTTACGCAGTATTCGGCAAAGCAAGTATGGGTTTGGGACGAAATTTACGGGTGATTTTACAAATCTTGACCGCTATATTTCACGAATTGAAAAGGGCGTTAAGGATGGTATTTTGACGTCAGATTATGAATTCCATGGTTCTGTCCGGTTTAAAGGTAACCGGAACTTGAAGGATCTCCCCAAAAATGGAATTGAATACCTTGAACTGCGAATGTTGGATCTGGACCCAAGTAGTTCAGTAGGAATTCGTACCGGGACACTACGCTTTATCCGGTTACTTGCTAGCTACTTTATTATGCATCCAGGATTAAACGATGATGATGTTAATGATATTTTGAAAAATGCTGACCGAATGAACGAAGTAGTTGCCGAGGAGGATCCGCGACAACCATGTACTTATCAAGCAACCGCACGGGCCCTTATTAAGAGTCTCGAACGTTACGCAAACCAGATCCAATTAGGACCAGAATATGCTGAAGTACTGGAAGATTTAGAAGACCGGGTCGAAAATCCTCTAACGACGCCAAGCGCAAAGTTACTAAACTATGTAAAAGGTGACTCACTAACGGAATATGCACTTCGGAGAGCTAAACGTTACCAAGCAGCTGCTCAGGAATCAATTAACCCGTTTAAAGGCTTTGAAGATAAAAAGATCTACACAGCTGATGAGTTACGAAAAGCTCTGAGTTAGTTTAGAGTTGATAGCAAAAGTTACTTTATAAGCATAAATAGAGCTCCAAAGTTCGGTATTACCGATCTTTGGAGCTCATTATGTTTTATATTTCAAGCTAAATGGTAGCTAATGTATTAAGCTTATTACTTTTGCGCACGGTGAATTAAGTCGGCAAAGAGTGCTTGAGAATAGTCGTAGTGTTTGAACATGTTTTCTGGATGCCATTGAACGGCAAGGACCCGATCATTATCGATTGATTCAATTGCTTCAGGGATCTGATCATCAGCCCGTGCGGTAACTCTAAGGGTATTTCCGATTTGATTTAAGGCTTGATGGTGACGAGAGTTAACGTAAGGTCGCGTCCCAACCAGGGTAAAGATTCGACTATCCTGTTCAACATTGACGTGATGAGAGGGAAAGTTGCCGGGAGCATCCTGTGAATGCTTGAGTGTTTGTCGAGGGTCTTCTGAGAGGTCTTGAAAGATAGTTCCGCCGAGGGCAACGTTAATTATCTGCATTCCTCGACAGATTCCCATTAAAGCCTTATTAGCTTTTAGGGCGGCCCTTACAAGCGCAACTTCAAATTGATCACGTTTGAAGTACGTTGGTCCCAGTTTTTGGTGGGGTTCTTCCCCATAAAAAGTTGGATCAACGTCACTTCCACCAGCAAAAATAATTCCATCAAATAAGTCAAGATAGTTTGGGATAAGTTTTGGATCCACACTGGGGAAGATCACGGGGAGCCCTCCTGATTTTAGGACTGCTTCAATTAACGGTCGTGGGGCAAAAGCTGCATTTCGTTCGTTGATGATGTTTGTCGCTTCAGTTAAAGTGTCAGCTGGAATAGCAATTCGTGGTTTCATATTTAGTCTCCTAATTTTTTAATAGCATTATAATAGAATTTTAATAGAGAGGAAAGGAGAATTAAAAAACTACTCAAAAAAAGAAAAAACTATATAATAGTAAGTGAGGAAGAAGTGAATAATTTGATCGAATTAACAAGTATTAACTCAAAACTAAATTTAAGTAACGGTACCCAAATTCCATGTGTGGGTTACGGAACTTTCCGAACACCCGCTAATGTAGCCGAGAAGGCAGTTGCAGATGCAATCAAGGTTGGGTATCGGCATATTGATACAGCAGCCGTATATGGGAACGAAGAGGCGGTTGGTAAAGGAATTAAAGATTCAGGAATCGACCGGAAGGACCTCTTTGTCACCAGTAAATTGTGGAATGATAGCCGCGGTTACGACTCAACCAAGAAAGCTTTCCAGGAAACGTTGGATCGTCTCCAAATGGATTATTTAGACCTCTACCTGATTCACTGGCCAGCAAACCAAAAGCAGTTTGGAACAAAAGCAAGTGAGATCAACGCTGAAACTTGGCGGGCCATGGAAGATTTGTACAATGAGGGGAAGATTAAGGCAATCGGATTAAGTAACTTTATGCCTCACCACATTGTTGAACTTATGAAGACGGCTAAAGTTGCCCCTGCAGTTGATCAAATTGAGGTTCACCCAGGTTGGCCGCATACTGAACAGGTAAAGTACCTTCAAGCTCATAACATTCTTGTGGAAGCTTGGGCTCCGCTTGGTGGTCAGGGAGCACATGTAATGACGAACCCAACAATTCTGCAAATTGCTGACAAGTATGGTAAAACAGCTGCTCAAGTTTGTTTACGGTGGATTATTCAACAGGGAATTGTCCCACTACCAAAGTCAGTTCATGAAAACCGGATGATCCAAAATAAGGAAATTTTTGATTTTTCATTAGCCGATGATGAAATGAAGAAGATTAGCTTATTGACTAACCTTGGTGGTCAATGTGCTGATCCAGATGAAGCAGATTTCTAAAGTGCCATAATTGAAAAGATCCCAGAGTTTGAGTATTTCGAGCTTTGGGATCTTTTTAACTTTGCTTATCGACCGTTTGTTCGATAAAATGCTATAATAAATAAAAATAGTAAGGGAGCGCCGTTGATGGCAGGTCAGCAAAGAATCTATATTGCAATTGATTTGAAGTCTTTTTATGCTTCCGTTGAGTGTATCGCTCACCACTTGAATCCATTAAATGCTAATTTAGTGGTTGCAGATAGCTCACGGACGAATAAAACAATTTGTCTAGCTGTTTCGCCAGCATTGAAGCAGTTTGGCGTTCCTGGACGTCCCCGACTTTACGAAGTTCAACAAATCGTTGACCGAATTAATAGGGAGCGGGCAAAGAAGGCTACCTGTCATCACTTATCCAAACATAGTTCAATTTACCGGGGAAAGTTATTAAAGTCACCTAACTTACGGGTAGGCTTTCGAATCGTTTCACCACGGATGCAATTTTACATGGAGCGCAGTGCAGAAGTTTATGGGATCTATTTGCGCTTTATTAAGCCTGAAAATATCCACGTTTATTCGATTGATGAGGTGATGATGGATGTTACAGATTACCTTGTTGAACATCAGGTCTCGCCACACACGTTAGCCAAGCAGATTATCCAACAGATCCAGTTAGAAACGGGTCTTACCGCAACAGCCGGGATCGGGACCAATCTCTACCTTGCAAAGGTGGCAATGGATATTGTGGCTAAAAGGATCCCAGCTGATCAAGATGGTGTCCGGATTGCACAAATGAATGAATACCAATACCGACGATATCTCTGGGCTCACCAACCACTAACAGATTTTTGGCGAGTTGGCCGTGGCTATACTAAGAGGTTAGAGAAGTTAGGCTTACACACGATGGGAGACATTGCCCGTTGTTCAATTGGTAAGTTATCGGATCAATTAAATGAAGAGGTCCTATACCGCGAGTTTGGAAAAAATGCCGAACTATTAATTGATCACGCCTGGGGACACGAGACAGCGACGATTGCCGATATAAAGAATTACCATTCCGAAGAACACGGCATCTATTCTAGCCAGGTCCTGATGAAACCATATAAGTACCGTGAGGGATTGGCGGCTGCTCTGGGGATGGTTGATTCAGTTGCTTTAACCATGGTAAAACGTCATGTTGTGAGTGCTGATTTTGGGATTGTTATCCATTATGATCCACAAAACCTCCAGTATGCACCAAACTACCAGGGACCAGTAGTAGAGGACTTTTATGGACGGAGAACCGCTAAACCAAGTCACGCGCATCAGAAACTAGAATTGCCGACAGCTTCAAGCTCAGAATTGCGCCAGATTTATAAACAACTATACGAGAAGTGTGTTAATCCGCACCTCCTGATAAGGAAAATAACGTTAATTTCGACTCATATGGTGGATGAAGAGGTTGCGGCTAAAACGGCTCGCTTTAAACAGACTAACCTTTTTGAAGATCCCCAAAAAGAAATTAGGCAAGAAAGAACTGCAGCAATCAAACGGCAACGGGATCAAAAACTCCAAGCAACAATCCTTAAACTACAACAAAAACTTGGTGATAAGAATGTTATTCTTCACCTGGGAGATTTGCGAAAAGGATCAACAACGAAGGAACGAAATGACCAAATTGGGGGACACCGGGCATAATGAT
Source organism: Limosilactobacillus agrestimuris (assembly GCF_943193105.1). Lineage (NCBI taxonomy): Bacteria > Bacillati > Bacillota > Bacilli > Lactobacillales > Lactobacillaceae > Limosilactobacillus > Limosilactobacillus agrestimuris. The sequence continues at coordinate 80,683 of NZ_CALPCW010000002.1, read as the reverse complement.
AGATGAAAAGAAAATAATTGAACAAAAATTATTTAGCGACACTTCTCGGTATAATGACATTATTAATCGTCCTTACCAACCATCAAAGGGACATTTACCAATGCCTCGCTCTGATCGTGCTGGGCAGTTCGCGCCCTTTGCTGCCTTAACGGGATTTGGCAATTTGATCCAAAAAAAGGCTGAAATATACACTCATAAAAAATATCTCTCGGCAAGCGCGGAACGTCGGATCATAAAGAAACTTCAAATGTTAGCCGGGACAAAAAGCACGGTTACTATTAACTACTTTAATGATGAGGTCGGGCTTTACGAAGAATTCCGGGATCAGGTATCAACCGTTAAAGTTGAACGGGGAAAAGTTTTCTTTAATCAGCGACCAGCAATTGCGATTGCTAATATTAAGGAAGTTCGTTAATTATAGGTGCTGTATAATAGTGGAGATGCATGTAGTAGGAGTTTGTTAAAGAGGGAGTAACTTTGAGAGTAATTTGGCGTAATCTCTGTCAATATTCAAGAAATTTTTGGCAGCATTGGGTGTCATTTATTATTTTGTTTGTAGGGATGGATCTAGCTAACCAGCTGGTCTTCATCCCAATTTTTCGGTTAACGGCAACCTATATTTTACAAGCTGGAGGAATACCGTTTATTTCTTACCAGAATATCGGGATATTAATAACTCAACATACCCTGGTTGTAATTGGTTTGTTAATCGAATTAATTCTCTTACTGTTGGTAATTTATTGGCAGTTTGCATTTCTTTTATTAGGACTACGCTTAATTTTAGGTGGTCAGATTAGCCTTAAGCGGTTACTGAAGGAATCTTGGTTAGCAATGCAAAATATTCGACCAGGATCCCCTCCGTTACTGCTTCTTTACTTTATTCTAGTTCTTCCGTTTGTGGATCTTGTATTTCGCACACCATTATTATCAAAAGTTCAAATTCCTGAATTTATCCTTGACTTCATGACACGAAATAGTGTGTTACTGACGATCTTAATTATTTTTTATATTGTCATTACGATTCTAGGGATTCGTTTGATTTTAACTTTACCATTGATAATTTATCGCCAGTACCGAACACGGCAAGCGCTAAGAGAAAGTTGGCAATTAACCAGTAAACTTAAGTGGTGGCAATATATAGAACAACTAATTGTCCTTGGATTAATTACGGTTATTATTTTGGCTCTCTTCTACTTATTAATTTACGGCTTGCAATCACTTATGGATCTATTTCCCGGGAAATTAGCGTTCATGTCGGCAATCTTTAATCTAACCTTAGTCCAAGTAGTGAGTGAACTGTTAACAATTTGGACAGGGATGATCGCCCTACAAATTGTGATTGGCCTGGTTGATGATTTTTCAGTAAGCAAAGGGCACCTAAGAAGAGTTGGCTGGTTAGGTTGGTCAACGCTTGGTATGATGGTTGTTGTCCTCGGTGGCCTAGCCATTGCTAATAATTATTACTACCTTAAAGGAACCGGGATGACACGACCTGTTACGATTTCTCACCGTGGTGTGGCAGAGAAAAATGGGGTTCAAAATACAATCCCAGCAATGAAAAAGACGCATCGACTAAAACCAACTTATATTGAGATGGATGTTCATGAAACTAAGGATCACAAGTTTGTTGTTCTCCACGATGAAAACCTTAAAGAATTAACGGGAGTCGACAAAGCACCACACGAATTGACGTTGGCTCAATTAACAAAATTGACAGCTCGCGAGAATGGTCATCAGGCTAAAATTGCTAGTCTTGATCAATACCTGAATGCTGCAGAAAAGCTTCACCAAAAATTATTGGTTGAGGTAAAAACTACCCCACAAGATTCAAAGGGGATGCTCAAACGCTTTAACCAGCAATATGGTAAGAGGATTATTAAAGATCATGATTTGGTACATTCGCTTGATTATCGTGCCGTAGCTGGTTTAAAACAACTGAATCCAAAATTGAAAGTTCTTTATATTCAGCCTTATAACTTTTCTTACCCAAAGAGTGTTGCGGATGGATATTCAATGGAATATTCAACATTAAACTTTGAATTTATTAGGCAAGCCCAACGCCAGAAAAATGATGTTTACTCTTGGACAGTTAATGATCCAAGGGTGATGAAACAAATGATGTATGATCACGTTAATGGGATTATTACTGATAACTTAGGGGAACTAAACTCAGCAATTACCGACTTCATGAATTCGAAGAGTTACGCTAACCGAATCTTGAACTTCATTTTAGTGGTTCCTAATGCTGGTGGCTTAGAACCATAGAAAATTAGTGATCCTGAGAGTCAAAAAAGAGGTTAAGTATAAATGGTATATGATTTTAAACGGGAAGAACGACATTTTTATTTACCTGGCAAACGAGTTAAGTTAGTTGATATACCGAAAATGACCTATTTAGCAGTGAGTGGCCACGGAGATCCAAACGTTGAAGGTAGCGAATATAAACAGGCAATTGCAGCACTTTATGCCGTTGCCTATACGATTAAGATGAGTAAAAAAGGCGATCATAAGATTAAGGATTATTTTGACTTCGTAGTCCCACCATTAGAAGGGCTCTGGTGGCAGGATGGTGTTGCTGACGGAATTGACTATGGGCATAAGGAAAAGTTTCAATTTATTGCCTTAATTCGGATGCCAGATTTTGTTGACCAAGCAGTTTTGAAATGGGCAATCCAGGAAGCGTCCCGCAAAAAGAAACAGGATTTTACCAACGTTAAGCTTCTCCAATTAAATGAAGGAAAGTGTGTTCAAGTAATGCATGTTGGTTCGTATGATGAACCACAGACGATTGCCAAAATGCACCAATTTATTACGAAAAATAAACTTGAAACTGACTTTAATTCTAAACGCCGTCACCACGAAATCTATTTGTCTGATCCAAGAAGGACGAAGGTGGGGAACCTTAAGACTGTTATTCGCATTCCGGTGAAAGAATAAGCAAGCCCCTAATATAAATTATGATAATTCTAATTGTTTGATTTCTGTTAATATTAAGCATTATAATGGCTTTATAATTATTAATATTTTTATGCTAAAATGGGATGATGATAATTAAGACGAAACAAAAAAGCCCCCGTAAACTTTCTTTTATGTCAATTTACTTTCTAGGAATTAACGGTGTTGTTGGTTCAGGAGCCTTCTTACTCCCACAAGAGATTTATAAAGATATGAACTTAGCGGGAGTTGGGGTAATGCTATTTGCAGCAATAACAGTAAGTTTGATTGCACTTTGCTATGCTGACTTGGCTAGTCGATTTAGTGATTCTGGAGCTGCATGGATCTATTCCTATAATGCCTTTGGTCGCTTTTGGGGGTACGAAGTAGGGATCTTTGTGTGGTTTTTAGGATGCTGCACAATGGCAGCCGAAATTGTTGCTTTTTTGACTACTTTGAAGAGTTTTATTCCAGCGTTTAATAATGATTGGCTATATTATTCGAGTGTATTTGGGATGATTATTTTCTTCTCAATTATCAACTTCTTTGGTCGAACGATTGTTAAAGCGTTCAACAATATTTCCTCAGCAGCCAAAATGTTAACAATTATTATCTTTATTGTTGTCGGGATATTCTTTATTCACTTTGCCCATTTTTCTCCAGTAATTCCCAAAGCGGCAACTACGGGAGCAATGCCATTAATTAAACACTTTGGAGCAGCCTTTAGCGTTACTTTTTACATGTTTTGTGGCTTTTCATTCATTCCGATTGCGGCTGAACAAATGAAAAATCCGGAAAGAAATATTCCACGAGTTTTAGTTGCCGTAATGTTAAGTGTAACGATTCTTTATTCTGCAATGATGGTTATTGCAATCGGGATATTAGGCTCTGCAACTTCTAAGTACACCACGCCAATTGCTCAAGCGTTTAAGGATGGAGTTGGTGAATGGGGATATGTGGTAATTATTGTAGGGATGATGATTAGTATGTTTGGAGTCGCTTTTGCGTTTTCTTTTGATACACCAACTTTAATAGCTTCATTAGCGGGCGAGCACCAAATGTTGCCTAAGTGGATAGATAAGAAAAACCGGTATGACGCACCGTGGGTTGCAATTATTTTAACTGCAATTGTTGCCGTATTTCTTGTTACCCAATCATATTTGTTTTTGGTATCTTGTATTGTATTAGCTAGCTTTGTACAGTACGTCCCATCAATCCTTGCAGTAATCAAATTTAAATATACTGGAGAGTTTCCTAACAAGGGCTTTAAGCTTCCCGGAAAATATATCATTCCGGTTGCTGCCTTGATAATTTCTGCTTACATGATTACTAACTTTACTCTGAAAACCTTGCTAGTTGCTGCGGTGGTAGCTGTCTTAGCTGCTATTTCATATTTCTTTATGAACCGTTACAATAAGGAGGAAAAAGCCGACTAACGATATCAAATGTAATAATTAGGAAGCAAGGAGCTGTGAATATCTTATACAGTTCCTTGCTTTTTAAGTTTGCTTTAGGATTTTCATATCATTAAGGGACTTTTGAAAAGATTGTTATAATGGAAGGTGTTTAGGGTATTAAAAATAATAAGGAGTGTTGATCAATGACGATCTATGGCCCTTACGAAGAAACGTTAAATAATATTCTTTTCGATGTGGAGAAACGAATTCGGCAATTAAACCAGCAAGAAATTGACAAACATCAACCAAAATTATACGAACACTTAATTGGCCGGGTAAAGACGCCGGCGAGTATGGAAGAAAAATGCCAAAGAAAAAATTACCCTTTAACGGTTGAATCTGCCTTGCGTAAGTGTCGGGATGCTGTCGGGATCCGGATAGTTTGTAATTTTATTAGTGATATCGATCGTTGCCTGGCAATTTTACGGAACGTTGATTGGTGTTCGGTCATTAAAGAAAAGGATTATATTTCAAATGCGAAGCCAAATGGTTACAGGAGCTACCATTTGATTCTGGATGTGATTGAGGATTATCGGGATGTGGATGGTCACCTGCCGGGTCATTTTTATGTAGAAATCCAGTTACGAACAATTGCAATGGACTCTTGGGCAAGTTTAGAACATGAAATAAAGTATAAGCATAATGTTAAAAATCCGGAGCGGATTGGCAAGGAACTAAAGCGCTGTGCTGATCAACTAGCATCCTGTGATATTCAAATGGAAACCATTCGGCAATTAATTCAAGAGGATTAGGTGATAGTTTAAAATGAGAATTTTACTCGCTGAAGATGAAGAACAACTGGCTCGAGTTTTAAAAATGGCCATGGAACAATCTAACTATCAGGTAGATGCCGTTAATAACGGTCAAGAGGCAGTTGAACTTTCAAAGAAAAATGCTTATGACATCATTATTTTAGACATTATGATGCCAGTAAAAGATGGAATTGAAGCCCTAAAAGAAATTCGAGCTGGTGGTGATCGGACTTATATTATGATGCTAACAGCGATGTCTGAAGAGGATGATCGCGTCAATGGGCTCGATTCCGGTGCCGACGATTATTTAACAAAGCCATTTTCACTAAAGGAATTACTTGCACGGCTCCGTTCACTTGAGAGACGGACAAACGATTATAATGATGAGAATTTAGAGTTTGCCGATTTGCACTTAGACAGTAACGAGCAGGTTCTCGAAAGTAGTAATTCAATTAGCCTTTCACGAGAAGAGACACGGATGTTAGAATACTTCATCCTTAATTCAGGAAAAAAGTTAACAACTGCCGACTTAATTAACCATGTCTGGAATGCCGGCGATAATGAAGCCGACCCGGAAGAAGTGTGGATTAATATCTGCTACTTGCGACAAAAATTGCAGTCTATTCAATCGAAAGCAAAGATTATTGGTGAAAAAGGCGGACCGTATCTCTTAAAGGGTGAGTAATCATGATTCGACACTTTCGGAAACAATTTATTATCTTTTCAACGTGTGCGTTACTCTTGGTTATTATTACAATCGTTGGGAGTATTAGTTCAGTCACTTACTTTCGGGCTCACCAAGAAGTAAATTCTATTTTGATGATCCTTAGTAAAAATGAGGGTGAGATGCCAGCACGGATGTCTCCGAGCCCCCTGCAAATATTTACGCAGCCCCAGTTTACCCGGGAAAGTCTGTCCCAGTACCGTTACTTTAGTGCGACACTTAATAAGCAAGATCAGCGGATGAAGGTTGATGATGACCATATTCTCTCTGTTTCACCAGCAGAAATTCAAAAGCTAACGCAGCAGGTTCTCAAACGTCACCGAACTCAAGGACGCGTATTTTATAAACAAACAGTATATGCTTACCGGGTAAAGGAAAATAGTAAACAGACCAATGTTGTCTTTCTTGATGAAAGCTTAATGTTATCAAAAGCGCGCGAGGTAACATACCTAGGAATTCTTTTAGGAATAGTTAGCCTTCTGCTATATACGACTGTCCTTGTCCTTTTTTCAAAATCGGCTATCCGACCAATTATTCAAGCAGAAAGGCGGCAAAAGGAGTTCATTACCAATGCCGGACATGAACTTAAGACACCGCTAAGTGTTATTTCAGCTAACACCGAAATGCAGGAATTAATGAACGGTGAAACTGATTTGACGAGGAGCACGAAAGAACAAGTTGGTCGCCTTACCAAATTGATCAATTACTTTGTCTCCATGGCTCGGCTTCAAGAACAACCACAGATGACTCTTTCGGTAATTAATGCAAGTCAAATTACTAACCAGGTTGCTGATAACTTTAAAAACGTTATCATCCAGGATGGTAAGCACTTTAAGAAGTCGGTGACTCCGGGGTTAATGATCAAGGCGGATGAACATTATTTTTACGAATTAATCAGTATCTTATTGGACAATGCAAATAAGTATTGTGATCCGCATGGTGACATTTACCTTAACTTAAGGCTTGGTAGACGGCGAAAGAACGTCCACCTTTCTGTAACCAATTCATTTGCGGCTGGAAAGGATATTGACTATCAGCGGTTCTTTGAGCGTTTCTACCGTGAGGATAAGGCCCGGACAATTAACGAAAAAAAGTCGGGTTACGGGATTGGTTTATCAATGGCCCAAAGCATTGTTAAAAACTTTGGTGGACAGATTAAGGCTAGTTATTCAAACGGCAAAATTTCGTTTATTATTACCATCAAGCGAGCCAATCAGAAGTTAATTAGTAGTAAACAGGAGGAAACGCAATGAAACTAACGGAAGCAATTAATTCTCGCCACTCGACCCGGAAGTTTACTGACCAGCCAGTTGAACAAGATGTCATTAAGAAAATTGTTCAGTTAGCTCAACGAGCACCATCATGGGTTAACTCACAGCCATGGCAGGTGTACTGCGCGATGGGTGATTCTTTAGCGCAGATAAAAACTACCTACCATAAAGAAGACCTTGCTGGAAATCATAGCCATCCGGACTTGGCAGTAATGTCACGAGATGACTGGAGTCCAGAAACACAGGAAAATATGAAGAAGTGGCGTCACGGGATAGTGCATCACTTTGCGACATTTGATGAAGCTCATGATCAAATGACGACTGCCAGTAACACCCTTTATAATTCACCTGTAATTCTTTATATTACGATTCCGCTGGCATCTCCGGACTGGTCAATTTTTGATGCCGGTGCCTTTGCGGAAAACATAATGTTAGCGGCAACGGATCAAGGTTTAAGTTCGATTCCAACTTACAATAGTGTTCGCTTTCCAGAAATTCTTCACCGACTCCTGAATGTTTCTGAAGATGAGCGCTTTATTGTAGGAATTTCACTCGGTTATGAGGATGAGTCAAGGATTAATAGTTACCGATCTGAACGCCGCCCGTTAGGTGAAGTATTGCATTTTTGCGATTAAAAATAACCCAAGACTAGTTTAGAGTAGTATAAATTACTCTGAATAAGTCTTGGGTTATTTATATGTGATATGTAGTAGGGGAGTGTGGTAAAAACGTGTTCGGCCAAAATTTCTTATGCAACTGAGTCGAAATGAGTGCACAGGGAAGCCCCTCTAGACAACAAACTCCCTCTGCTTTCATCATCTGGTCGGGAGAAATTGTTGTCTTACGGAACTTCTATGCCTGTTCGCACTCTATTTTTAGTAATCCCCATTCATAATTGAATTTTTGACGATGACGTAATCGACGTGGCGGATGGACTCAAGGTCACGACCACCGGCGTATGAAATTGAGGATTGAAGATCTTCTTGCATTTCACGAAGGGTGTCCTTGATTGAACCACGGTAAGGGACAAGCATCTGCTTTCCTTCAACATTTCGGTAAGCGCCCTTTTGAACTTCGGAAGCGGAACCCCAGTATTGCTTATACCGTTTACCGTCGATCGTAATTACGTGGCCTGGTGATTCGAGGTGACCAGCAAGCATTGAACCGATCATTACCATTGAAGCACCAAAACGAACTGACTTAGCAATATCGCCATTATGACGAATTCCCCCGTCAGCGATGATTGGTTTTTGGGCGGCCTTTGCACAAAGACGGATTGCGGCAAGTTGCCAGCCACCGGTTCCAAAACCAGTCTTTAGCTTGGTAATGCAAGCTTTTCCTGGACCAACACCAACTTTAGTGGCATCTGCGCCAGCATTTTCTAAGTCACGGACAGCTTCTGGGGTTGCAACGTTTCCAGCGATAACAAAAGCAGTTGGCAAGTTCTTCTTGATGTATTGGATCATCTTGATAACAAAATCAGAATGACCATGAGCAACATCGATTGTAACGTATTCTGGATCTAAATGTTCGGCTTTTAGCTGATCGATGAAGTCATATTCAGCATCCTTAATTCCAACTGAAATGGATGCAAAAAGCTTGCGATCGTGCATCCGTTTGATGAATCCGGCACGTTCTTCTGGTTCAAAACGGTGCATCACATAAAAGTAGTCATTTTGGGCAAGCCAAATAGCGAGGTCTTCGTTAATAACACTTTCCATATTAGCTGGTACTACAGGAATCTTGAATGTCTTGGGGCCAAACTTAGTACTAGTATCGGCCTCTTTTCGACTCTTAATAATACACTTGTTTGGGACTAATTGGATGTCATCGTAATCAAATGTTTGCACGAGAACAGCTCCTTTACTTTCTTAAAAATTCCGTATGCTATTATGCACTGTTTATTAACTGTCGTCAACTAAAAAATCGGACAATTACAAAAATTCCTAGAAAAAATGTTCGTTATCTTCTTGACGATTAATCCGAAGTTCGGTAGTATGATGAAGTAAAAACGTCTTTTACAAATTAATACTTTGAGGTGAAAAGATAATGTCATCAGTTGTAATTGTTGGTAGTCAATGGGGAGACGAAGGGAAAGGTAAGATGACTGATTACCTTAGTCAAGAAGCGGATGTTGTTGTCCGCTCCCAAGGGGGAAACAATGCCGGACATACAATTGCGTTCGATGGCAAGAAGTTTGCTTTGCGGCTTGTGCCATCCGGGATCTTTGGTAAGGATAAGTTAGCGGTGATTGGTAATGGTGTTGTTATTAACCCACCTGCACTATTGAAGGAGTTACACTACCTTCAAGATAACGGCATTGACATTTCCGGATTACGGATTTCTAGTCGTTCCCACGTTACGTTCCCTTACCACATCCTCTTGGACAAGTGCCAAGAAGCAGCTAAGGGTGATCACAAAGTTGGGACAACCAAGAATGGAATTGGACCTACATACATGGATAAGGTTTCCCGTGTTGGTATCCGGATGAGTGATTTGTTAGAAAAGGATACCTTTGAAACTAAATTACGGCGGAACTTAGCTGAAAAGAACGAATTATTCACCAAGTTGTATCATGTTGATCCAATTAACTTTGATGATATTTTCGAAAGCTACTATGAATACGGTCAAGAATTAAAGAAGTACGTTACTGATACTTCACGGATCGTTAATGACGCATTAGATAGTGGCAAGAAGGTTCTTTTTGAAGGTGCGCAAGGGGTAATGCTTGATGTTGATCAAGGAACCTACCCATATGTTACTGCTTCAAACCCAATTGCCGGTGGGGTATGTACCGGTGTCGGTGTTGGTCCTAACAAGATCAATACAGTAGTAGGAATTTGCAAGGCCTACTCAACTCGTGTTGGTGCTGGCCCATTCCCAACAGAGTTAACTGATGAAATTGGCGACCGGATTCGTGAAACTGGTCATGAATACGGAACAGTTACTGGTCGGCCACGTCGGGTTGGCTGGTTTGATAGTGTCGCAATGCGTCATGCACGTCGGGTTTCCGGTTTATCTTGCCTAAGCTTGAACCTTTTAGATGTCTTGACTGGTTTGAAGACCGTTAAGATTTGTAAAGCCTACAAGCTTGATGGAAAGAAAATCGATTACTACCCAGCTAGCTTGAAGGAACTCGATCGTTGTGAACCAGTTTACGATGAACTTCCGGGATGGGATGAAGACATCACTGGCGTAAAGAAGTTCGAAGACTTACCAGTAAATGCTCAAAACTACCTTAAACGGGTTAGTGAATTATCAGAAACGCCATTAGCAACTGTTTCTGTTGGTGCTGACCGGATCCAAACCATCATTGTTAAGGATCCATGGGAACTGTAAATTAGAAAATTAAATAAGTAGAAGTGAGAAGCTGGGAATTAACCTTTTCGAGAGCCTGGTTGGCTAACCTAGAACGATGAATGATGATGAAATCATCAGAATCGTTCGTAGTTAGACTCTAAGGCTCTGGTTAATTTCCGCGATTAGACTCTATGAGTTCAAAAACTATTAGTAACGGATAAAGGGTGAGGAAAAAATTTCCTCACCTTTTTTCGATCGACACCAATTATCAATCAAATAATTTTAAAAATATAGTTATATCTTTGTACAATGGAAAGGAAGAAAGTTGCTTTTGTTGTTTGACTATAAGGAAGTGTTTGATAATGAAATTTGTATCTTGGAATGTTGACGGCTTTAAAGCAATCTTAAGACATGGTTTTCGTGAGACAGTAACTGATTTAAATCCTGATATCTTTTGTGTTCAACAGACACGGTTGCAACCCGATGAGCTCGAATTTGAACTACCGGGTTACCATCAATACTGGAACTATGCTGAAAGAAAAGGATATGCGGGAACTGCGGTTTTTGCCAAGGAGAAGCCACAGAAGGTAACTACTGGAATTAATAATCCAGAATTTGATCGTGAAGGAAGAACAATCACCCTTGAGTATCCTAATTTTTACTTTGTGACTACTTATGTACCATTTTCAGGTGAGAAATTACAAAAATTAGCAGAACGGCAAAAGTGGGATCAAGCATTCTTAGACTACGTAAGAGATCTTAATAGTAAAAAGGAAGTCATCATTGGAGGCAGCATGGGAGTTGCCTACCAGCCAATTGACCTTGCTGAACCAGCTGAAAATCACCATCATGCTGGTTTTACAGCGGAGGAACGGAACGACTTTGGTAAGCTGTTAGATGCTGGCTTTACTGATACCTTCCGCTACCAGCATCCCGATAAGAAGGGTGCTTATACTTGGTGGAGCTACCGCTATGATGCACGGGCACGAAATGTTGGCTGGCGGCTGGACTACTTCCTGGTTTCAAACGCTCTTGATAGTGAGATTAAGGATTCTAGCATCCTGATAAACATTACTGGTTCTGAACATTGTCCGATCGAGCTAGTAGCAAGTGTAGATCTTGACTAGGACTACGAAGGAGCTAGTATTCCTCGTGTGCTATAATGCAGACGAACAAACGAGGATAAATGGAGGATATTATGGCAAAACCAGTTTTAAAAATTCAGAGACATAACCTGGATTGGCTTTTAGGAAAACCACTTGATAGTAACGAACTGATTGCTCGTTACGGCATTTCCGCAACCGATAACGGCAAAGATATTACGAATAAGGTGACCTTTAATACGACCCAAGTTGATCTTGAACACCAGGGAGAATACCCGATTGCGGTTACGGTAATGAACAGTGAGGGTGAAACCGAGTCTGCTCGGATAATGATCAATATTAAGACCCGGGAAGAACTTGATCAGGTATCTAATGGTAATCAACGGACAAATACACTGAAGAAGCGTCACCGTGCATGGATCGTCGCAATCGTTGTTGTGATTGCGCTTGCTATTGTTTGGTGGGCACTTGCGGCAATTCATGGGCATAATGAAGAACAGCAAGCAAACAATGCTGAACAAAGCAGTCAGATCAGCAATAACTCAAGCAGTATTAATAAGTTAAGTTCGGATAACCAAAAGCTTGCTGAGCAGGTTGCGGCTCTTCGTGGTGCTGCTCGACAATACGAAAAGGACCATAATCAACAGGAACTTCAGAATCAGCTTAACAATATTTCAAACCAAAACCAGCAAATTGAAGGTCAATTAAGTAGTAATTCTGCCAAGCAAAAGTTAAATGACGTTGACCAAGTGATCAACCAGTTGCAACAGGATCCTTCTAATGCCAGTTCGACGGTTAATGATTTAAAGAATAAAGATGGCTTTGGTGAAATCTGGAATAACATTACTTCGTTAATGCAATCCTGGTTAAACGATCATACTAGTAGTAGTTCCTCCAGTAATGCTAACCAATGATTTTATTGACAGGCTTAGGTGAGACGCTTAAAATACTTGTAATAAGAGAAATATCGCCTTTAACCTGATTCCGTGAAATCAAGAAGGAACAAATAAGTAACTAAACCCTTCCTCACAGATTCAGTGAAGAAGGGTTTTATAGAATAAATTGATTAAAGGGAAGTGACCAGGATGGCCCATGAAATTGTTGATGGATCAAGTATGCAACGGGCATTAACACGAATTACTTACGAAATTATCGAACAGAATAAAGGGGTCGAAAACCTTGTCTTTGTAGGGATTAAGACCCGGGGAGTTTACCTTGCAGAACGCCTTGCTAAGCGGTTAAACCAACTGGAGAACGTTGAAGTTCCGGTTGGGGCGTTAGATATTACCTTATACCGGGATGATCGTCATATTCCTGATCACCATAAGGAACCAACCGTGAAGACATCTTCATTAGGGATCGACATTAATGACAAGCATGTTATCCTGGTTGATGACGTTCTCTTTACAGGACGGACGGTTCGGGCAGCCCTAGATGCTCTAATGGACATGGGACGTCCACAAGAAATTTCACTTGCTGTTTTGGTTGATCGGGGTCACCGTGAATTGCCAATTCGGCCTGATTTTGTTGGGAAGAATATCCCAACCGCAATGAATGAGACTGTTCATGTAGCCGTTGAAGAATACGATGGCCATGAAGATATTACAATTGAACACCATGAATAAATTACAATAACCATTTAATCTGCTCCAGAGAGGGCGAAACGGTGTTGAAAACAAGAAAGCACCAGGACCCTCTCTACAGAGTTCTGGTGCTTTTTTAAGGAGGAAAATTATGGAACGTTTTGAACCAATTGTTGCAATCGATGTCCCGGATAAACGGAAGGCAGTCCAATTGTTTGACAAGCTTTCTAACGATACTGATCACATGCCAATTATTAAGATTGGGATGGAGCTTTTCTATGCATTTGGACCCGGCATTGTAAAGCAAGCAAAGGAGCGTGGCTTCAAGGTATTTCTTGACCTTAAGGCGCATGATATTCCGAATACGGTTGAACGGGCAATGGCTCAACTTGGTCGGTTAGGGGTCTCTTTTGTTACGGTTCACGCCGCTGGTGGAAGTGAAATGATGAAGGCTGGTCTTCGTGGATTGAAACAGGGAGCTGCTGAAGCCGGAAATTCTATTCCGAAGATGTTGGCAATTACCCAGTTGACATCCATTGATGAAACAATTCTCCACGATGAACAACGGGTACCTGGTACGGTTATGGACTCAGTGCAAAATTATGCCCGCTTAGCTGATGAGAGTGGCTTGGCAGGAGTAGTTTGTTCTGCTAAGGAAATCGCGGCAATCCGTGAAGTTACTAATCCAGACTTCCTTTGCATCACTCCTGGTATTCGGCCCGATTTAAATACTCACGATGATCAGAAACGGGTTGTTACCCCTCGTCAAGCTGCTGAAATGGGGAGTAATGGCATTGTTGCTGGCCGGCCGATTACCCAAAGTGCTGATCCGGTAGCTGCATACAAACAGATCCGCCATGATTTCTTGGGCGATTAGACTATGTAGGTTCGATGACTATTGATAAGAGAATAAGGGTGGGAAAAACAAAACGTTTTTCTCATCCTCTTTTTGTCACTAATAGTCTCCGAACTTATAGAGTCTAATCGCGGGAATCCTAAAGGCTAGCTACGCGTCGTAACCAGAGCCTTAGAGGCTAACGCAGCGGAGCAAGCCTGATGATTTCATCATCATATATCGTTCTAGGTTAGCCAACCAGACTCTCGAGGAGGTTAATTCCCAGCTTCTTATTCTTTTAATTTTCAGCTTACTTTTTCAAATAATGGAACCTTTCAAGGAGTTCGCGAGACCGCTGATCAGCAGGACGGTAACCAAGCTTGAAAGAGTGCTTAAAGTACATCATGTTGTAAAGAAGGGCGAATACGATTGAAGTCCACGGGAATTGCATTAACCAGTTCAAACCGAAGAATAATACTACTAATGCGTAATCGAGATCAAGAACGATCATTAAGAAAAAGTTGTAGTAGTCACCCCGGAAGAGTGCTGGCAAAGGACCAAACCAGAGTGTTGTCCATGAAATTCCCACTTTGGCAATCCTAATCTGCCCCTGATCATTAACAATCTTGGCATAATTCGGTGGCAATGGGAGATTATTAAGATCAAACGGATTTTGGTTATTGTTATTGTTGTTACCAAATGGGTTTTGCATTGATCTTCTCCTTCTTTCTTATTATAAGTATAAATTTTAACACAAACTCACGACAAGTCCTAATTTCACTGCTTTCAGTATGTTACACTTAACCTGTTAACGTAGAAAAGGAGAAAAACAATGTTATTCTTTCTGAACGATAATATTCAGCATAACAAGTCAGGAATTGAACACGCGCAAATTAAGCGATTGCACCTGTTTGAAATGTTTAATGAATCTTCCAAAATTGTTACCCGGAAGTACTCCAACGAGCTTCATATGGTAACCGAAGAGGCAGGGATTGCTGATGAAGACTTTGTAAACTTATTTGATTATTTCCAGGATGCCCGGATCTTTCCCCAGAAAGACGTCACCATTAAAGATCTAGATATCGATCCTACGTGGGACCGGAAAGCTGATGGGATTAATTATAACTATTACCACAATGGGAACCGGATCATGTATGTTCGGCGACGAAACGATAAGGAAAAACATATTATTAACCTTCAATACTTTGATCATTATGGCAAGTTATTGAAAGTTAGTTGGTATGACAATCGTGGCTTTATTTCGGTTGAACAGGTTTATGACTGGGATGGTAACATTGCGACCGAAAACTACATGCGGCCAGATGGAACGATTGCCATTCAATTGGAACACCAAAAAAATAAGCGGGATAAGGTAATTGATACTTACCATCTCTTTAATTACAAGGGCCATGATTACCAATTTGCCGACCTTGATGAATTGACCCGGTTCTTCTATGACGAATTAGTGACCGATCCAGAATTGACGAACAGTGAACCAGTAGGATTAGTTGTCGACCGGTCATACGAAGTTGGTTGGTCGGTGCTTCACATGAAACATCGGGTATTCCGGGCAATGCAATTGCATAATGATCATGTTAATGACAACAGTGATATGTTGCATTCAACCTTGAACTACAACTATACCTGGGGTTTGAATCATATTAAGGACTGGGATGGAATTATCACCCTTACCCCACAACAACAAAAGGATGTTAAGGACCGGTTTGAAAAGTATGGAACTAAGATTTACCGAATTCCTGGACCAATCGTTCCGAAGGCGGTCTTGGAAGCTGATCATGTGCCGTTTGAAAAGCGGACAAAGAATCAAGTGGTCATGGTTGCTCGTCTTTCACCAGAAAAGCAACAGGATCAACTACTCAAGGCTTGGCCACAAATCTTAGCCAAGGTTCCTGAAGCAAAGCTCGACTTCTGGGGCTATGCTAACGATAACTTTGATAAGATATTGAAGAAGATCGTGAAGGACGAAAAGCTGGAAAGTTCTGTTACCTTCCATGGCTATACCAATGATCCCAATGCGGTCTACAATGATGCTCAATTATTAATCTTGCCGAGTCGGGCAGAAGGGTTGCCACTATCATTAGTGGAGGCTCAATCACATGGTCTGCCAATCGTTGCTAACGATATTAAATATGGTCCTGCCGATGTTGTTATTGATGGTCAAGATGGATTATTAACAACCAATGGTGATATTGATGGCCTAGCAAAGGCAATTATTAGCCTGTTGACTGACAAGAAAAAGCTGGCCAAGTTTAGCGAAAATGCCTACAAGGATAGTGAACGTTACTCCGAACCAAATGTGATGAAGTTGTGGAATGAACTAGT
Source organism: Limosilactobacillus agrestimuris (assembly GCF_943193105.1). Taxonomy (NCBI): domain Bacteria; kingdom Bacillati; phylum Bacillota; class Bacilli; order Lactobacillales; family Lactobacillaceae; genus Limosilactobacillus; species Limosilactobacillus agrestimuris. Next base: position 64,381 of record NZ_CALPCW010000002.1, on the reverse strand, counting down.
TGATGATATGAAAGCAAAGGAGGCCGCTAACTAATGTTCTTTTTCGTTAACCAATACCTATTAAGCAACGACTCGAGTATTGAACACGCCGAAATGAAGCGGCTGAAGCTCTTTAAAGATCACCATGTCGAAGCAAAGTTAGTTACCCGAAACTACGACCAAATTATCCATGCCACTCTAAAACGGTTTGGGTTAACTGATGATCAACTGGTTAATATGTATGACTTCTTTGCGGGAACCACTGATTACCAAGGTCACGATCTGCACGTTAACGATCTAAATCTGCCAATTGAATACCAAGTAGGCACCGGGAATAACTACCAGGAAGTCAAAGATGGCGACCGTCTAATTTGTATCGTCTACTTTACTGGAGGAACAGTGGGTCTTGTTAACCACATTGACTGGTTTGACGTTGCCGGAAACATCACCCTCCGTCAACAGTACGATCTCCGGGGCTTTAAGTCGGTTGACCAATTCTTTGGCGAAGACGGTCAAATTAGTTTTGAACGTTACTACCGTCCAGACCAATCACTTTACATGGAACGATACTACGTTAAGTCAGTGCAAAACACCCCAATTAATTCCTTAAACGTTTTAAAGAACTATAACGGGAAGGATCGCTTCTTTGACAGTGAAGAAGATCTTTTTGCTTTCTTCCTCGATGAGTTGAATAAGGTGAATGGTGAAAATAACGTCTTTATTGCTGACCGGCCAGCGATGGCAATCCAGCCAGTGATGAATATGCAGACAGCGGCCAAGAAGTACCTGTGGATGGCAATGAACCACGTTAATGACGGTGATAACCTGAAGAATGGCCCACTAAACGTCATGCTCCAAGCACCATTAACTACCGAGTTAAACAAGTGGGACGGGATCATTACGATGACGGAAGCCCAAGCTGAAATGATTCGGAAACGCATCGGTGATAAGAAGCCAGTTTATGCGATTAACGGGGCTCCGGTGAAGACTGATCTTCAACGGGCTTACATGAAGTACCGGATTGCTGGACAAATGATCTATGTTGGTCGACTCGGTGAGGATAAGCAAACTGGTAAGTTAATTGATATCTTTATCCGGGTCCACAAGCAGGTGCCAAATGCTAAACTCACCCTTTATGGTTACGGTAGTCCGGACGATGTTAACCGCTACAAGAAGCAGGTTAATGATGCTGGTCTCACTGGGGTGGTTGTCTTTGCGGGTTACCAAGTTGAGCTGGAAGCGGCTTATAATACTGCCCAGTTATTCGTTGATACCAGTCGAATTGATGCCCAGCCATTAGCGATGGGAGAAGCATTAAGTCACGGGGTTCCCGTTGTTAGTTATGATTACCTGTATGGTCCAAGTGAATTGATCGAAAGTGGTGTTAACGGAGAATTAATCCCGTTAAACAACGCCAAGAAGTTCGAAAAAGCAGTTGTTAAGATCTTATCCGATCCACAACTCCTGCAAAAATTAAGCACAGGGGCATACGGTCACCTTGACGGGATTAGTAATATTAATACTTGGAAACAATGGGCTAAGTTGCAAAGTAATTAAAGTTGAATTTTAAAAAATCGGTGTAGTTTTCCCTTTAGAGAAAATCTACACCGATTTTTTATTTACTTCCTTAACGACAACTTAACGACCGCTTCACAACGGGTGGTTTGTGGCATCATGTCGATTGGTTGGATATAGTCAACGTGGTAGACGCTGGTTAGGCGACGAAGATTCCGAGCGAGGGATGCCATATTACAAGAAATGTAGGCAAACTTGGCTGGTCGTTCCTTGATGATCTGTTCGATTAATTGGTCATCCAATCCCGTCCGTGGTGGATCGACAACCAAGGCATCGAAGTGGCGGCCTTCTTTCCGCCAACGAGGGATTACTTCTTCGGCTGCCCCAACTTCATAGTGGGCGTTTGTGATTCCGTTCAGTTCAGCATTTTGCTTAGCATCTTCAACGGCTTCAGGGATCGTTTCCATCCCCCAAACCTCCTTTACCTGGTTAGCGAGGGAAAGACCGATCGTCCCGATTCCGGCATAGGCATCGACGAGGTGATCGTCAGGGGTTAATTCCAGTGCCTTCGCCGCTTCTTCGTAAAGAGTTTCTGTCTGTTCGGGATTTAATTGTAAAAATGACCGTGCAGAGAGCTTAAAGTCCAGTCCCATCAAGCTTTCCGTAATGTATTCTTCACCCGCTAAATGAATCATCTGGTCACCCCAAACTAGTGGGGTATCACCAGGATTAACGTTTTGCATCACGGAAACGACTTCAGGTAGTTGTTCAGCAATGGCATCCAGTAACTGGTGCTTGTGGGGTAACTTTGCCGTGTTCGTGATTAATGTTAGCTGCAATTCGCCCGTAGCCCGGGATTCCCGAACGACCAGAGTCTTGATGATCCCACTGTTGTGTTCTTCATCATAGACTGGGATGGCGAGTTCTTCGATTAACTTTACCATGGTCCGGATGAACTTCATCGTGGCGGGCATCTGGACGGCACATTCAGCCATATCAACTAGATCATGGCTCTGTGCTTTATATAATCCTGCAGCAACGTGTCCATCAACCATTCGAACTTGGAAAGTGGCCTTGTTCCGGTAACCATATTCGTGTGGTGCCGCAATGGTTGGGCGGACATCATAGGCCCGGTAGCCATATGGTTTGAACTTTTCGAGACTATCCAAAACAACTTGCCGTTTAAACCGGAGCTGTGCTGGGTAAGCCAACTTTTCTAGTTCAAAGCCACCAGCAATATCCGCATAGTCATCCCGTGGCTCAACCCGATCACGGCTTACTTTGCGGAGGCGGTGGATTTTAGCCTCCAGGAAACGGGGATGGACCGCGGTAACTTCTGCAACAACGACTTCATGGGGAAGAGCACCGGGAACAAAGCAGACCTTGTGTTTAAAGTAGCCGATCCCTTGACCATTAACCCCAAGGCGGCGGATTGTAAGAGGGAAACGATCTCCTACCGCAACGTTAATATCCTGATGGCGACGACGTGAACGTGATTGAACCATAATTTTATCCGTTCCTTTCCAAAGATTGCTGTTCTATTCTAGCATATTTAACAAATTGGTGGATTTTGTAACTATAACTAAACCTTTTAACTTTACCATTGTTTTTCTACATCTAGTTATAGTAGAATGATTGTGAAATGATAATCAATAATTAAAATACGAGGAAGTGACAAAACTTGAAAATTGCTGCAATTGCCGGGTCAAACGCTAACCATTCCTATAATCGGATGTTATTAGAGTTTATGGCTCAATACTTTAAGGATCAAGATCAGATTGATGTGATTGATATTCGTCCCGTACCAATGTTTAGTGAAAACTTCAAGGGGGATGCTCCAGAAGTAATCAAGGACATCGATCGGCGAATCAAGGCTGCTGATGCTGTCATCATTGCTAGCCCAGAGTACAACCACTCAATCACGTCAGCATTGAAGAGTGTCGTTGAATGGTTATCCTACAATGTCCACCCTCTTGCTGGTAAACCAGTAATGACAATTGGTGCGTCCAAGCTTGACCAGGGTGCTTCACGATCACAAGTGCAATTGCGTGATATCCTGATCTCACCAGGAATCAACGCCCTTGTATACCAAGGTGACGAATTCTTTATGAGTAACGTTACTGATTTAATGGACGAAGAAGGGAACATCACGGATCAAGGAACGATTGGCTTCCTTGAAAAGTGCATGAAGGGATTCCGTTACTACGCTAAAGCAATCAACCAAATGGAAAAGGAGATGGCTGAATAATGATGAAGATTCTTGCCTTTGCCGGAACCGACGCCGATTTTTCATATAACCGACTATTACTCCGCTTCATGAAGAAGCACTTTAAGCAAATGGCTGATATCGAGATCTATGAAGTCGGTAAGTTACCACCATTTAGTGTTGATACTCCATTATCAGAACAAACTGAGGTCTGGAAGTTAAAACAAAAAGTTAAGAAAGCTGACGGACTCGTCTTTGCTACCCCAGAATACGACCACGGAATTCCTGCTGTCCTAAAGTCAGCAATGGAATGGCTCTCTTACCGAACAAAGGTCTTATCTGGTAAGCCAGCGATGATCGTTGGGGTTGCTTATGGTCGTCAAGCATCCGCTCGTTCTCAAGTTCAAATGCGGCAGATCTTGATTTCACCTGATTGCAATACTAACCTTTTGCCAGGGAACGAAGTTTTGATTGGAAACGTCCGTAATACCTTTGCCAAAGATGGTCGTTTGATTGATAAAAAGGCTATCGACCAATTGGAAAAGAGTTTTGAACACTTTATCGAATATATCCAAATCTTTAAGAACGTAGAAAGAGAGGGGCTTAACATGGCCGTTAAACAACCAACGATCAGTGATGCATACATTAATTTCCCTACTGGTCGTTTAACACTAAAGGAAGTTCAACAAATCTTTAGTACGATTCCGTTTGAAATTGATCTAATTGATGGCACTGATCATTTCGCTTGGTTCTCAGATAAACCAAACCGGGAACATGTTCGGAATACTGCATCCCTCGGTGAAACTGTCCAAGAATGTCATCCACCAATGGCTGTTCCAGCAGTAATGAGCATTATCAACAGCTTCCGTGAAGGAAAGAAAGATGTCGTTACGCGACCACTCTGGATGAATGGTCACCGTTCACTGATCCAATACTACGCTTTACGGGACATCAATGGTCATTACCTCGGTACAATTGAATTTACCGGAAGCGTTGAATACATTTTGAACCTCTTTGAAAATGGTGCTTGGAGCAAGGATGCCACGACTGGTGCATCAAAGAAGACTAGTGATACTACTAGTGTGGAGGATGAAAATACACCCGTTGACGCATCTACTGGTGCCTCTGAAAGTAACGATGAAGACAGTATAACGACTACCCCTACTGTAGACACAACTGATGCTGTTAGTGAAGAAACTGATGCAACTACTGGCGCTTCTGAAACGGGAAGTGTTGATGCAGACGACGAAACAGCAGATGCATCTACTGGTGCATCCGAAAATGAATAGTGAATTAATTCAACAACGCCATTCATTGGTGCATCACGCGCTGGGAACCAGAATTGTGCTGACGATTTATGGCGATCAGTACTTTCCAGTGATGGAAGAGTCAATGCGCTTGATTGATGGCTATGAAGATCGGTTGACCGTTAATCGTGAAGAATCAGAAGTGATGAATGTTAACCACGCGGCTGGTCACCATCCCAAGGTGGTCTCACCCTCAACCTATGAGCTGATTAAGATGGCGGTTAAATATAGTCGAGAGAATTTTGGCTTTAATGCTTTGATCGGACCGTTAGTAAAACTCTGGAAAATCGGATTTGCGGGTGCAAACGTACCTAAAGATGCTGATATTCAGGCACGGTTAAAATTGATTGACCCCTATAAGGCGATTTTGGATGACGAGCAGCGAACTGTTTATCTGGAAGAGCCGGGGATGGAACTTGACCTTGGGGGAATTGCTAAGGGTTACATTGCGGATCGAATTCGCGATCTTTGGATTCAACGACATGTGCCAGCAGGGATTATTAACTTAGGGGGCAACCTGCTATTTGTGGGGAAGTCGCCGCGTCGGGATGACGGTCAGTGGATTATTGGTGTTCAAGACCCGCGGCTTAAACGGGGGGAGGACCTTGAACTGGTTCGGAAGCCTGAGTGTTCAGCCGTGACGTCAGGAATTTATGAACGCTTCCTGGAAGTAAACGGGAAAAAATACCATCATCTTTTAGATCCGCGAACCGGTTATCCATTGCAAACCGACTTATCAAGTGTAACTGTTTTTACAAAGCAATCAGTTATGGGAGAAATTGAGGCCAAACGTCTTTTCTTTAACGGGATCCCATCCGCTGATTGGATTGCTCAAACAGGTAATTTAGGCGCCGTCTTTATTGATCAAAAAGGCGCTGCTAAAAGCTGCTAAAAATATTAATTAAATAGAAATGTAGAAGAAGCTGAGAAAAGTCCAAGTGCTTTTCTCGGCTTCTTTCTTTTTAAATTTCTGGGATGCTGATAAGTTCTTGTAATTATATTAATTTCGTTTAATGCTTTACAAAAGATAAAGGAATAATAGCAATTATAGCATCCAGGTATGATTAGTTAATCATATTAACTATTTTAAATAATAGTATTAAATCCCTTGATTACAATATAAATATCCTATAAATTAAATAATGAGAGATTTATCGATTGAAAAAAAGAAAAAATAGTATATTTTAAAGTTGAATATGATAATAGTTATGGAGGTCCTCTTATGTTATCTAGTAATAACCAAAAAGAACAAATTCGGAAACAAGAGTTAAAAAAGCAGCGATTTACAATTAAAAAATTAACGGTTGGGGTTGCTTCGGTTTTAATTGGCTTCACCTTTATGGGATTAAGTGCCTCTGCTAATACTACAACTAATAAAGTATCCAAACCAGCTATCGTTTCAGATAGTCCAAGTGGTGTCAATTTTAGTAATACTCCAGCTTCATTAACTTTTGTTGAATCTGGAAGTGAGGCGCAGCCAGCTACTAACTCAGAGACTTCAGCTGTAAGCTCTTTAGCACAACCTACTCCAGAAACACCAGTAGTATCCAAACCAGCTATCGTTCCAGATAGTCCAAGTGGTGTTAATTTTAGTGATACTCCAGCTTCTAGTACGACTACAACCGTTCCAGAATCATCTGCTGATTCAAGTACACCTAAGCCTCCAGTAATAGATATGACTTATTACTATAATTCGATGGTAACGATTGAAACTCCAGATGGGCAAACGATTACTCCACAGCGTCAGCAATTCGCAGTAAAAACTAATGGGACGGTACCAACTGAAGCAGATGTAGCCAATCTTTCTTTTAACAGCATTTCATTACCATCGTTTGAGGGATACACACCTGAAGTTTCAACTTTAACCGTTGGACTACCATTAGCTACCATTTCAGATGAAAATGGTCAACTGGTTTTGAACTTCCCAAAGATTCAAGCAGATTACCAAGATTACTCCTATACAGTTACTTATAAGAAAAATGCAGCTGCTCCAATTACTGATCAGGCGGAACAAGAATTCGATATTCAGTTCCCAATTAATGCTGGTAATATTCAAATTAACGACCAAAATGCCTATTATTACAAGGATGCATACCAGAATACTGAATCAAGTGATAACGGACGAACTTGGACTCCTGTTTCCTATGAAGCTACTTCGTTAAGTGATGCTTTACAAGGTAACGATTACACAAATGCACAAACAGGGTTGCGTAATCAAACCTTGCCAAAATTTAATGGGTATATTCCATTCCTTTCTGCCGTTATGGTGACTGGTAGTAACAATGATGAAGCTACTGCTTTACTTAATCAGCTAACAGCAGCCATTAAGCGGAATCCATATGAAGTTCCGGCTTATACGCTTAACAGTCCTTTACTAGTTACTTTTCGTGTTTCGTACATGACTGAGACTTGGCAGCAACTCGATGTTCGTTTTTCTGGTCAACCAGGAGACAATAATTACTATTACAAGACAAACAATAAACAAGAGATTATTCAAGATGTTAACGGAAACAGCTGGAAGAAAGTATCTTATGGCGCAACGTCGCTAGCTGATGCCCTTCAAGGTACGTACACGAATGCAGAAACGGGCTATGGCAACCAAAACTTGCCAAACCATTCTGGATATACCCCATATCTTTCATTTGTGGTGGTAGCAAATGATCCTACTTATGAAGCTGAAGCGGCTGCTTTACTTAATGAATTAACAGCAGCCATTAAGCAGAATCCATATGAAATTCCTGCGTACACACTAACAGTACCATTGAATGTTACGTTTAATGTAGGCTATAAGAAAAACTCAACACCAGTAACACCTGTTCAAGATACAACTGTTAGTTATGTTTTTTATGATGAAACTGACAATAAGATCGTTGCAGGGGGTTCTTCTGTGACCGGCCAACCGGGAACAACTCAAAGCGTTGTATTAACTATTCCTACAGGCTACAAATTAGCTGCTGGACAGACGCTACCAACTAGGGTTGTAATGCCAAATGCTGATGAGACGATTACTATTTACCTTGTACATGAAATGAAGACGGTAACGCCAGGTGAACCAGGAATTACTCCTGAAAGCCCAGCTTACAAAGATTTGTTCCATACGGTAACACGAACGATTATTGTTAATAATCCAGTAAATGGTCAAGCGAAAACGACAACACAAACAGTTGTTTTTGGTCGAACTGGTACTTATGATGAAGTTGCAAAGAAGTTTACAAGCTTTGGTGACTGGAAGGTTTACATTAATAATGCGTTGACTAACGAAACTACTGGTGTGTGGGCCAAATATGATGCTCCTGAATTCAACGGTTATACTCCAAGTCAAGCTAAAGTTAATAGCGAGGATGTCACTGCTGAAACTCCTGATCAAACTGTAATAATTAATTACACCAAGACTAGTAATGGGGATAAGGGAAATACTCCAAATGGTGGTGATCAGGGTAAAACTAACCCAAGTGATCACAACAACAATACTAACCCAGGTAACAATGGTAACCATGATAACAATAACAACGGCAACGGTACTAATGGTGACAATAACCAACCTGCCGATAACGGTAACCACAATGGTAACCATGATAACAATAACAACGGTATCAACAATGGCAACCAAAACGGCAATGGTAACAATGGCTTGAACACTAATGCTACTAATAATGGCAAAGGTGAAAATGGTCAAAATAACAAGCAAGCATTACCACAAACTGGTAATAACACTGAGAATAATGCGGCAATTGCTGGATTAGGATTAGTTAGCTTGATGGCAATGCTTGGGTTGGGCGGCTTGAAAAAGAAGAATAATTAATAATCTTCCTCCCAATAATTAAGTAATGAATTGAAGACACCTAACAATAGGGCTGCTTGATGAGTAATCATCGAGCGGCTCTTTTTGTGTTTATAAAGGTGAATAAGGGGTGCATTAAGAAATAAAATAGGGTTCTCTTTATACAATTATTATCCATGATCAATTAGTCATATTAATTAATATTTTTATTAGCTCAAGCTGTACTATGTCAACACGATTTAGATATGCGAGTGATTATGAGGAGCTTGTTGACTGACAAAGCAGTATATTTAAACCAAAAAGGTAAGAGTAATTAGGGAAGTAAAATTATGTTATCGAGTAATAATTGGAAAGAACAAATTCGAAAACAAGAGCCGAAGAAACAACGGTTTACACTTAAAAAAAGTTAACGGTCGGCGTTGCTTCGGTCTTGATTGGGTTCACTTTTATGGGAATAGAAGCATCAGCGAACACGACAACGGGAACGGTCAGCAAAGCAGCTGAACAACCTACGGACACATCTCAAGCAGATTCCGCTTCGATCCAGACTGTGTCTAATCAGGCTGTTTCATTATCTTCATCTGCCAACTCTTCATCAGCTGTATCATTGACAAGTGACGCTGACGATCAGGCAGATGACGACGGTGAATATTTCTCCACCACGACCTTCAGTCCTACGGTTACCAACGTTCACAAAACGAGTGATAGTTATGTTCCAGATATTAATAAGAGTGGATTTACAACCATTGTTACCGGACTTTTTGATTTTAATACTGGTAATTATCGTAACAGTACCACTTATAAATTAAATGCTGATGGAACTGAGTTTGTAAATACGACTGATTCGTCTGATAGTTTTCCTGCCAGTACGATTAAGTACAGTTGGGTGGATGGTTATACACCCAATACTAATTTTGGCACGGATACGGCCACAACGCCGGCGTATTTAGCTGATGGTAGTATTAATCCAGCTGAAACGAGGGATGGTGAGCTATACGGGCAACGTGTAACATTCTCTAAGTACCGGATAAAATGGATGGTCACGGACTTGATTATTGCGCAAAAGTTTGGGGATGCCTATCCGGTGGGGTATATAGGACTAATGTTTACTTCAATTTTTATGGGGCCCAAGCGAACCAGCCGCTAAATTTTAAACAAAACAGTGATATTTCTAACTTAACACAGGCCCAATACCGTCAATTAGTGGATGTGACCGATCTTGGGGCGAATGGTTGGAACGGGCAAGATGTTGACGCCCAAACACCACAAGTGGCGGCATATACTCCCGGTAATGACGATCGAAAAACCTTCACGATGGTCTGGGCACCAAATGGTCAGCCTACCACTGCTACGATCGCCGATGGTGTAAAAGGGACTGTGCGAATTAACTTCAACGATGGGACTTACCTGGATGTTCCCGTAACGATTAATGTTACGAAGGCAATGGTAGAAGAGTACGTCCCCAATTATGCGAATACAATTGTCCTTGCTAATGATCCAGTTAACACGGGTGAGCCAAGTTTTACTGAAAATGGTAATAAGGTAACTGCTCTAGCTGGAACTAAATTTGCCTTCAGTAATGGTCAACCTTCGATTACTGATAAAAATGGCAAGAACCCAGTAACTGTAACTTACCCAGATGGTTCACATGACACCGCAACTGCTAAGGTCTTTGTAAACAAGACAGTTGATCCAATGAATCCTGAATACAAGGACATGTTTAAGACGGTTACCCGTGATATTGTTACTACACCTGTTTCTGGTCAACAAATAACTGATACTCAAAACTTAGACTTTGGTAGATCAATGACAATTTACGGTAACGGTCAAGCTTCTACTTATGGCAAGTGGAAAGCTGGTAAGTTAGGTGCTAACGGCAAGAGCTTTGCTACCGAAGGCAGTTTTACTGAATTTGCTTTAAAGGATATCCCTCAAGCTGACGGCTACACTTCTTACTACAAGATTGGTAATGATGGTCAAAAGGTAATTGCAACAGCTGTTTCATCTGCTTCTGCATTAGATCAGGATGGTAATCCAGTTAACGGTACGACCGTTTACGTTGGCTACGATGAAAATGACATACCAATTCCTACGCCAACTGAAGGTAAAGTAGTAATTAGCTATGCAGACAAGAACAACCCTAGTCACATTCTTGGAACCACTTCAGTAGGCGGAATTAATGGTAGTGAAGTAAATGTTTCATCAGTGATCAAGAACAATGTTCCTGCGAACTGGAAGATTGAGCCTGCTTATACTATTCCAACTAACTCAATCGTTCCTGACACAATTAACGTTCCGCTTATTCACGAAACCAAGACGATTACACCAACTGATCATGATGATGCAGATATGTTCAAGACGGTTACCCGGACGATTGAGGTAAATAATCCAGGTGGAACGGTTAACACGACAACCCAAAAGTTAACTTCAACCGGGCCAAGACGATTGATGAAGTTACTAATAAAGTAATTTCCTATGGCAACTGGACATTGGCAACCGGTTCTGCTAAGGATTGGGATCAATTCGTTATTCCCCAACTTGATGGCTTTACCTCATATGTTGATGGCAGCGCTGCTAAGGAAGTTGCCAAAGAGGACGTAACTGTTGAAGTAACTTACAAGAACTCGGGCAATCATGGCGATAATACAAAACCGGATAATGTTCCTAACCCAAGTGATCACAATAACCCTAACTTTGAGAATAATAATCACGGAAATAATCATCCTAATAAACGCAATAATGATAGTAACAGTGTCAGCAACGACATTGACCAAAATGGTAACAGGAGTCTAAATACTAATCCGACGGTTAAGAGTAATCGTAGTAATGGGGTGAGTGCTAAGATTACTTATAATGACCATGGTGAAAATGGCCAAAAGAACAAACGAGCGTTACCACAAACTGGTAATAATAAGGATGATGCAGCAATTGCCGGATTAGGCTTAGCAAGTTTATTAGCAATGCTTGGCCTGGGAGACTTGAAAAAGCGCCGCAATTAATGCTTTTCCTTTAAACAATAAAATGAAGAAGAATTAGACCATAAGTTGTTCTCTCAAATATACATAGACGCCAATCGTTTGTCGAGTTGGCGTTTATTGTTATTCCACATCGTGTTGTTAAATGTTGCCAACTTTGCTTATTGTGAGCTAAAGATTCATCGAATGATAAATTAAGTGATTTCAGGTGTAGAAGGGCTTTGAGGAGCATGACAAACCGAATGGAATCGCCAATTAACGGTTACTGAAAGAATGGTAAAAGAGGACATCTGATCCGGCTAGGAAGTTTGAAGTTAATGTTTCAAAAAAAGAAAAGGCAGGTATTGCTTATATTTCGATAATTGAATTTTGACATATACCATCTAAAGGAATAAAATTATCTTCTAGATAAGATGTTTATAGTAAAGGATATAAAAATCATTAACATCTGATAAATAATGATAAAGTGAGGCTAGGTGGCAATGGTTACTGCAGAAGAACAAACCCTATCTAATGATTTGGTTGCTGAAACAACGCGGACGATTATTTTGATAAATGTAGACGGCAGTCGTCAAATAATTAAACAAACCGTACGCTTTCAGCGAACTAAGGTACCGACCGAAAATGGTAAAGTAACCTATAGTGGTTGGGCTGTTCAGCCAGATTCACCTAAGGAATGGGCGGAATATGAAGTACCTGAAATTGAAGAATGTGCTCCGGACCGCACCTACTTACCAAATGAGGAAGTTAATGCATGGACGCCCGATTCTACAATTATGATTGTCTATCATAAGTTCGATAATGAACGTCTTGATGATCGGTATGTAAAAATTTCCTCGCGTCCGGTAACACCGGTATCAGAGCCGGAGTCAGCTGAAGGTAAAGTTATTCACGGCCTCGGCTTACGAATTGCTGGTTTGAAGTCATTATTTGGTTTACGCCGGGCAAATTAAACTAAAATTTATTAAAATATCGATTGCTAAATAAAGCCAAATGTAATATGATAATGGCGAATATAAAACACGATTGCATTTCAAGTAGATCATTTAGAGAAGCAGCGGTTGGTGAAAGTTGTTGATCGAAACTCCGGTGCAGATAAATGTGGGTGGGTAATGCCGCACGGCTGATGACCGTTATTCATCACGAGGGTGACATGTTATATGTCAAACTTGGGTGGTACCGCGGAACTAAGAGCCATTTCGTCCCAAAATATTTTGAGGATGGAATGGCTCTTTTTTTTAGGAGGATAACATGTTAGATATTAAGAAGATTCGTCAAGAACCTGATTTTTATAAGGAAAAGTTAGCTACTCGTGGCGTAAAACCCGAAGAAATTGATGAAGTGATTGCATTGGATAAGAAGCGTCGAGAATTACTTCAACAGACGGAAACTATGAAGGCGCAACGTAATGCAGCTTCCAAGAAGATTGGAGAAGCTAAGCGTAACGGTGAACCGGCTGATGCCGCTATTAAGGAAACGCGTGAACTCGGTGACAAGATTAAGGAATTGGATGCCGAAGTTGAGGCAAATGACGCAGATCTTCATAATAAGATGGCACATCTTCCGAACGTACCGCATGATGGGGTACCAGTTAGCTTAACTGAAGATGGTGCAGTTGAATTACGCAAAGTCGGCAAGATTCGTGACTTTGATTTTGCGCCTAAGCATCACTGGGATATTGGTGAACAACTCGGCATTTTGGACTTTGATCGAGCAGCTAAGGTTTCTGGTGCGCGTTTTGTCTACTACTTAGGTTTAGGTGCCCAACTCGAACGGGCCGTTTATAACTTCATGCTTGACGAACACATGAAGGAAGGATACACCGAAGTATTGCCACCATACATCGTTAATGCTGCGTCAATGTACGGTACTGGTCAATTCCCAAAGTTTAAAGAGGGTGTTTACCAAGTTAATGGAGAAGATATGACATTGATTCCAACGGCCGAAGTTCCATTGACCAACTATTATCGTGGCGAAGTAATTCCTGCCGAAGAACTTCCAGTTTATGTTACAGCATTGACGCCATCCTTCCGTTCAGAAGCCGGTGCCGCTGGTCGTGACACTCGTGGATTGATTCGGATGCACCAATTTAACAAGGTGGAAATGGTTAAGTACACGAAGCCAGAAGATTCATGGGATGAATTGGAAAAGATGACTGCCAATGCTGAAAACATCTTGAAGAAGATTGGTTTGCCATACCATGTCATCACTTTGACTACTAGTGACATGAGTTTCACTGCTTCTGAAACCCATGACCTTGAACTTTGGATGCCTGCTCAAAACAAGTATCGTGAAGTATCAAGTTGTTCAAACTGTTTGGATTTCCAAGCACGACGGATGCACACTCAATACCGTGACGAAAACGGCAAGTTGCAATACGTTCACACCTTAAACGGTTCTGGTCTTGCAGTTGGACGGACCGTTGCCGCAATTTTGGAAAACTACCAAAACGAAGACGGCTCCGTAACGATTCCAGAAGTCCTTGTTCCTTACATGCACGGGGTAACAAAGATTACCAAGGAAAATGCGGTACCTTTCCGGAATAAAGTAAATAAGTAATATTAGTTCGTTAGTCGACTAACCTTGCAAAAGTGAGGTTAGCCGACTTTTTTGTTGTCAAAATAAAAATGATGATTTGATGATAAGAAGAATAATGACCATAATGAGCGCTTAATTTAAATAATTAAATACATTGACTCACCTTCTTTTTAATCTGTTTAAACCGCTAACATCTTGGATAAATACGGAACTAACTTAATTCTATTCACTTATTAATTTGCTAATGATAAGGTATTGGCAACGTTAAAATTTGATTAGAAAAAAGGGAGTCGGTATAGATGCAAAGTAAGCATTGGAGAAAAATAATTACTGCCTGTATTACAGTTCTGGGAATTGTAATTGGATGGCAACTTCTGGAACCTAAGCAGGTCTCTGCCAATGAGCCTACTTACACCTTTGCGACGAATAACACCTTTGAACCTTTCGAAATCCAAGACAGTAAGGGTGGTTATTCTGGTAAGAATCCTGGGATTGAAATTGAAATTTTGAAGAAGATTGCTAAGCATGAACACTTCAAATACGAACTGAAGCCGATGACTTTTAACGGGGATTTACAAGCGCTTGAATCTGGTCAGGTCGATGCTGTGATGGCCGGAATGAGTGTGACTGATGAACGGAAAGCTAAGTATGACTTCTCAACGCCATACTATACTGATGGGGTTGTCATGGCGGTTGCTAAGGACAGTAACATCAAGTCAATGAAGCAGTTACGCGGGAAGACAGTTTCTGCTAAGTCAGGAACTAGTGCGGCATTGTACCTGAAGAAGAACCAAAAGAAGTATGGTTATAAGATCCGTTACTTTGATTCTTCCAATACCATGTGGAACGATGTAAAGAATGGTGGGACGGCTGCCACCTTTGATGATGGCCCAGTTTTGGAATATGGGATCAAGACTGGTGTGCCACTTAAGATTGTTACTAAGAAGCCAATTGATGCCCAACCGGTCGCTGTTGGTTTCCAAAAGGGCAAGAACCTTGCTTTACAAAAGAAAGTTAATGATGGGATTAAGTGGTTAAAGGATACCGGTCAACTGGATAAGATTATTGCAAAGTACACCAAGGGTAACGGTGCAACAAAGACTACCGCAGCCGATCACACAATTTTAGGGTTATTAAAGACAAACCGGGACGCATTGCTCCGTGGTTTATGGATGACGATTGAACTAACGGTTGTCGGGATTATCTTTGCGATGATCTTTGGGGTAATCCTTGGTGTCCTAGGAATTGTTGAAAATAAGTTTGCAAACGCAATCTCAAGTACCTTGATTTATATTTTCCGGGGAATCCCAATGATTGTTTTGGCCTTCTTTATTTACATGGGTGTTCCTAACGTCATTGGTCATAAGGTCCCGCTTTTCCTTGCTGGAATTTTAACTTTAACTCTCGATGAAGGAGCCTACATCGGTGCCATCGTTAAGGGGGGCTTTGAATCTGTAAGTCAGGGGCAATGGGAAGCAGCTCGTAGTTTAGGTCTTCCTTACAGTAAAGCCTTGATTAAGGTGATTGCTCCACAAGGATTTAAATTGATGGTTCCGTCACTAGTTAACCAATTCATCATCACCTTGAAGGATACTTCAATTCTTTCCGCAATTGGGGTGATGGAATTGACCCAGACCGGGACAGTGATCATTTCGCAAAACATGGAAGGGTTCAGGATGTGGACAATCATTGCGGTAATCTACATTATCATTATTACCCTGTTGACATGGTTATCGAACTACGTACAGAAGAGGATGGCTTAAGATGGATAAAAATTATAAAGTTCAAGTTAAGGACCTGCACAAGAGTTATGGCAATAACGAAGTGTTAAAGGGAATTAACCTCAATGTTAAACCAAGTGAAGTGGTCTGCATGATTGGGCCATCTGGTTCAGGAAAGAGTACCTTTTTACGGTGCATTAATAAGTTAGAAGAACCGAATAGTGGGCATGTCTACGTTGATGGTTATGATATTGCCGATCCAAAGGTGGATATTAATAGGGTTCGCCAAAACATTGGAATGGTTTTTCAACACTTTAACCTTTTTCCAAACATGAACGTTTTACAAAATATTACATTGGCTCCAGTAGAACTAGGGATGATGAGTAAGGAGGAGGCTGAAAAAGCGGCGATGCACTACCTTGAACTTGTCGGTCTCGAGGATAAGGCAGATGCTAACCCAACGAAGCTCTCTGGTGGGCAACAGCAGCGGGTGGCGATTGCCCGGGCACTAGCGATGAAGCCGGACGTGATGTTATTTGATGAACCAACAAGTGCCCTGGATCCGGAAATGGTTGGGGATGTACTGGAAGTTATGAAACGGTTGGCTCAGGAGGGGATGACGATGATTGTCGTTACCCACGAAATGGGCTTTGCTAAACAGGTTGCTGATCGGATCGTCTTCTTCCATGATGGCGATATCCGTGAGCAAGGAACACCGGACCAAATATTTGAACATCCGCAACATCCGGATACACAGAACTTCCTGCAAAAAGTGCTAAATGTTTAGTGTTACTTTGAAATAGTAAGTTGTTTCCCGGTGCGAAGGGGATGGCGAGACTTTCAAAAACCGAAAGATTGAATAAAAATTCAGAAAAAGGTTTGACATTAGCGCTAAAATCATTATAATTATGAGTAATCTTTAATGTTAGTAGACAGAGATCCCGATAGTAGCTGAAATTTGGGACTAGCATAATGGCATGTACGTTTGAAATGGGTGGTTCCTTTATCAACTGAGAGGTAGTTCATTAAGTTGGACTATAAAGATGGGTGGAACCGCGTTAAAAGGACGTCCCTGGTGTAATGACCAGGAACGCCCTTTCTTTTTTGAAAGCGATATATGCAAAAGATCTTTAATTTAAGGAGGCAGATTATGGACGAACAGCAACAACAAAAGCTCAAACGCTCGTTAAAGAGCCGACATGTAACGATGATTGCCATCGGGGGTGCGATCGGGACCGGACTTTTTCTTGGTTCGGGGAAAGCGATCCAGCAAGCCGGCCCAGCGATTATTCTTTCGTACCTAATCGTCGGTATCTTTTGCTTCTTTATGATGCGTGCGTTAGGGGAATTAATTCTTGCTGATACTTCTAAACACTCATTCATTGATTCTGTTAAGGAATACCTTGGTGGTCGGATGGAATTTGTGGCTGGCTGGATGTACTGGGCCTGCTGGCTGACGTTAGCAATGGCTGACTTGACTGCTACCGGGATTTACTTAAAGTACTGGTTCCCAAGCCTACCACAGTGGGTTGGACCACTGGTGATTGTGGTGCTCCTGATGCTGGTCAACATGGTTAACGTTGGACTATTCGGTGAACTGGAAAGTTGGTTTTCGATGATTAAGGTGATTGCGATCTTGGTATTGATCGCAGTCGGTGCGGTAATGCTCTTAATGCATAGCCATATTGAAAACCGAACTGTTGAGTTAAGTAACTTGATTAATCATGGTGGCTTCTTCCCAACCGGTCCCATGGGATTCTTAATGTCCTTCCAAATGGTTGTCTTTGCCTTTGTGGGGATTGAAATGGTTGGTTTGACTGCGGGTGAAACAAAGAACCCGCAAAAGGATATTCCGAAGGCAATCAATACCTTGCCAGTCCGGATTGGTTTGTTCTACATCGGTTCAATGATTGCGATGATGGTAATTTACCCATGGACCCAGATTAAAACAACTTCTAGTCCATTTGTTCAGGTATTTGCTGCAATTGGGATCCCTGGTGCTGCCGGGATTATCAACTTTGTGGTATTGACAGCGGCAATGTCCGCAACGAATAGTGCGATCTTTAGTACTAGTCGGTCACTCTATTCCCTTTCGCGGAGTGGAAACGCCCCAAAGCGGTTTGGTGAATTAAGTGCGAAGGCCGTTCCTAACAGGGCATTGACGTTCTCATCGGTTATCCTTTTTATTACCGTTATTTTGAACTACATTATGCCGGCCGGAATCTTCGATGTAATCGCCGGAATTTCCACGATTACCTTTATCTTCACGTGGATTATTATCTTATTTGCCCACATTAAGTACCGGCAAAAGAATCCAAAAGGGGTTAGCTACTTCAAGATGCCAGGATACCCAATCACTAGTTGGTTGACGATTATCTTCTTCTTAGCAGTTCTTGTTATCTTGCTCTTTATTGATTCTACCCGGATTCCACTAATCCTTTCCGTTATTATCTTCGCTGCTCTTGCGTGGGGATATGGATTGAAGAAGAATAGGGAATAAGCAAAAAATCTCAGGAATTTTTCCTGAGATTTTTTATGATCCTGAAAGGTGAAAAATGAATTTTTATTTAAGATTACTAAGACAAATAACGCGTAAATGTCCGGTTTGTGAAATCGCTTAGAAAGCTGATGTGGCGCGGTTAATTTGACCTTTCAAGTAGCCGATCATATACTAAAGGTGTGAAGGGATATTGAGTGATTTCCAATGAACATCTTCTCATAATAAACTACTTTGAAGTATGTTGATATTAATCTGTAATAAGTTAACAAAGATACACCCCACTCCACATGAAAACAATTTAGTTTCCTTGAAAAGCATGTTTTAAGCTAATTACTTAATTAGACCATGTCTACAGAGCCCTTACGATAATAATCTCAGTTTAGTTCTCCCATTGAAGAACTGCAGAATACAATCTAACGGATCTTGATACAAAATACATTACCCAATTATCCCTTCCGCGGAAGCACGGAGACTTGAAATAAGTCTCCGCCTTTTATTTTTAAAAAGTTTGGTGGCGCTTTCCGATATACTAATAAATGATTCAATATAATAATTAAAAACAAATTATAAAACGATTAGAAAAAGATTGATCTTTAGTGATGCCTTCCGTAAAATAACAATCAATCATTATGAATAAAAAATCATTTAAGGAGGCGTTAATGATGGAAAGTCGAGTTAATACGACCAGTGAAGCACAAGCGACTTATGCTAACTCATCACGAGTTAAAGAGGTGGCTTACCGAATTTTTGCGGCGGTGGCCAATGCTATTTTAGTTGTTCTTGGTGGCGGATTATTAGTACAAACCGTGGGTAACTTGACGGGAATTCACGTTCTGACATTAGTCGGAGCAGAAGCCCAGGTCCTCTTAGCGCCTACGATCGGGGTTGCAGTAGCGTCTCAGATGAATACTAATACCCTGGTTACCTTTGCCGCAATGATTTCTTCAACCGTGGGTGCTAATGCAGTTCACTTCACATCGACTACAGTTAATGGAGCAACTGCTACTGGGCAAGCAGCGGTATCTGCTGTTGGCTCCCCGGTCTTTACAACTGGACAACCAGTTTCTGCAGTCTTAGCGGCAGTAGTTGCGGTATTGGTTGGTAAGTATTTAACGGGGAAGACACCGTTAGACATGGTACTGGTACCATTTGGTGCATTAGCAGTTGGAATCGGCTTTGGCTTGATGGTAGCTGCAGTTGTTACTCCCGCTTTATTGGCAGTTTCAGCTTATATTACTAAAACAATGCAAGTTTCTCCAGTTCTTGGTTCGGTCGTAATTTCGGTTGTTTGGGCCTTGTTCCTGATGACACCAGCATCATCCGCGGCGTTAGCAGTTGCGTTAACACTTGATCCGGTTTCATCTGCGGCTGCTTTGATCGGAACAACGGCACAATTCGTGGCCTTTACTGCAATGTCTTGGCGACAAAATGATCTTGGTGCAAATATTGCCCAAGGCTTGGTCACACCCAAAGTGCAATTCCCTAACTTACTGATTAATCCCTACCTACTTGTACCATCGGTTGTTTCTGCGGCGGTCTGCGCGCCGCTTGCTACCGTGATCTTCGGTTTCCGCTCAACGTACACTCTTGGTGGCCTTGGCTTGAATTCACTAATCGCACCAATTGCGTACCTTTCACGAGGATGGGCACAGTTTGGTACCTATATGGCACTTGGTGTTGTTGCCCCAGCGGTTCTTTCAGTGATGGTTTACCTCTTTATGAAACGTGTCGGCTTGATCGGTGATCGGCAATTGCACCTTGAGCTTGTTTAAGCTAAAATTCTGCTTTTAATGAAATGCTCTATAAAAATGATCTCGTTTTAATGAGAGACCTAAAATAATGGTAGAATATACTGGAGTGTAGAAATCACCGGGAGGTTAATCGCTGTGAATAATAACGGTTCAGATAGTGGTAACAAGAACGTTAAGAAAAAGATTTCATTTGATATTAATAGTGCTAAGGCAGCGGGGGATGCCAGTACTGAAAGTTCTTCAGCAACTATGCCAGTCTTTTCAATTAAAAAGAAGCACGCTGATTCTGCAAAGACGGCTGAAAAATCAGGTGCTATTCGTCATGAACCAACAAGTGATCGACCAGTCTTTGAAATTCATGGCGATACTAAGTCGCAGGCATCTGCTCAATCTGAGGTACCAGTGTCAGATTCAACGAAGCCAAAAATTACGGTCCAAAGTATAATTCCGCCTACTTCTGAGAGTAATGCACCGGAATCGCAAGAAAGTGATGGGGAATCAGAAGTTGTTGGTGGAACTCCAAGCTTATCTGAAGAAAGTATCGAAGCTTCACTTGAGCCGTCAATTTCTGTTGCAACGGAAATGTCCGAGAGTTTGGATCCACAGGCGAATGCTGAGAGTGTGGAAGGTTCAGTAGACTACATGACGTCACTGAATATTGAGCTCGAGAAACTCCAACGAGAGCTAGATGCTAGTTCGATTTCTTTGACACCGGAAAGTGAATCTGCAACTGTAACTAATGAAGGGCAATCGTTGACTCGTGAAGCATACAGAGGTTCATTAGATGAAACAGTGAATGAACAATCCGAAACGAGTATTACGGAATCATTGGAACAATCACAACCAACTGCTCCACGACCACCGCGCCCACAAAAGGACGAAAAGGTTGAACCAATTTTTGCGGAACCCGAAAAGGATGAAACCGCGAAAAGGCAACCAAAAGTAGAGTGGAATGGCCCGCAGGTTCAGCGAGAGGAACAGCCTAAACCAAAAACTGAACCACATCGTTCTGTACATGCTCACACAGAGACGCGCCATTCTTCAAGGATAAGTAGTCGAGCCCACCGAAAACCGGAGAAACAATCCGGGGTCCTCGGAAAGAGCTTCCTAGCAATGCTTGGCTTGGGAAATAAGGATGAATAAATAAAAGCAGCAATGAAAAACTTTCGTTGCTGCTTTTTTGATTTAATTTAATCAGGATCCTTTAATGACTTACCACTCTTGGTGTTCTTAAAGTGGTTAAAGGCTAATTCGATCGTTTGGTATTCGTCATCAGTTAATATGATGTCCATTGCCTTAGCATTAGCAATTACTTGCTTTGCCTTCTTGGCACCAGGAATTACAACAGAAATTAATGGGTTCTTGAGGTACCAAGCGAGGATTGTTTGTGCAACAGTAGCGTGGTGGGCATCAGCAATTTCACGAACCCGATCAACGGCATCGAGGATTTTACCATACCGTGGTTCCTTGAAGTCAGCAATTTGACTCCGAATATCATCCTCTGTGAAACTAACATCCTTGACATACTTACCAGTTAATAATCCTGAAGCGAGTGGGAAATAAGGGACGAAGCTGATTTGGTTGTCATGAAGGTAATCTAACATTCCTTCTGTCAGGTGGTCCTGGTGAAGGAGACTAAATTCATCTTCAACAACATCGACATAACCATCCGCGTTAGCTTCTTTAATCTGTTCAAGGCTAAAGTTAGAAATCCCAATTGCCCGAATCTTTCCTTCTTCCCGGAGTTTTTGTAGGGCTCCAACTGCTTCAGCCTTCGGAGTATCGTGATCTGGGAAGTGGATATAGTAAATATCAATGTAATCAGTGCCCAACCGTTCCAAACTCTTGTTAACTTGGTCAGTTAAGAATTTTGGATTGTTATTAATGACTTCTTCTCCAGTGGAAAAATCATGGGCTCCTTTAGTGGCAATCACGATCTTATAACGATCGTAGTCTTTAATTGCTTGACCGACCAACTCTTCTGAATGACCCAGACCGTAAACATAGGCTGTATCAAGAAGGCTGATTCCGTTATCAAGAGCGGCCTTAACTAATTTAATTCCATCTTCGTCTTTGAGACCTGGGAAGAGGTTGTAACCACCAACCGCGTTTGTCCCTAGTCCGAGTGGGTTTACGACAACATCTGACCGACCAATTTTAACAGATTCTACCATTATATAAGCCCCTTTCGGTTTGCTTGAAAGCGAATACATACAACTGTAATTATTATATCGTGAAATGGTAGGAATGGCGACTCGGTAGGAAGTTGATTGCATCAATTTAATAAAAATTATAGAATGATGATCCTTGGCAGGGGCGAGGGACTAGCAGTGATTGGCTAGTCTCTTTCTTTAGTTTAAAGGAAAAGAGCTAGACAACGTAGCCGAAATGAGTTCGCCCTAACTTTCCTCGAGCTAACGACCTCCACCTCCGACGATAAACTCGTCGTTCAGTGGAGAAATCGTTAGCTACCGGAAAGTTTTAACGGGCTTACTCTCTCCTTTAAAACCTCTTGAAAAACGTTGAGGATTAAGTTACAGTAGTAAAAGACGTGAAACAAAATTGTTTCACGAAAGGAGAAGCTAAAATGAATCCAGAACAATTTCGGCAAGCGCTGGCGGATCACGAAATAAACCTTAGTGATTCACAAATGAAGCAGTTTGCTGATTATTACGACTTGTTAGTCGCAACCAACGAGCATGTTAACTTAACACGAATTACTGAAAAAAATGAAGTTTACCTTAAGCACTTCTTTGATTCCATTAGCGGGGCTTTTGCGGAACCAAAGTTGATGACTGACGAATTAACACTTTGCGATATTGGTGCCGGGGCAGGTTTTCCATCAATTCCTTTGAAGATTGCCTTTCCCAAATTAAAGATCACAATTGTTGATTCCCTAAATAAGCGGATTACTTTTTTACAAGAGCTAGTTGTTAAGCTAGGATTGACGGACGTTACCCTTGTTCATGACCGGGCGGAAACGTTTAGTGATAAGAAGAGTGACCATCGTGAACAATATGATGCTGTGACGGCGCGGGCTGTGGCACGATTATCGGTTCTCAGTGAGTTATGTTTGCCAGCAGTAAAGGTTGGCGGCGAATTTATTTCTTACAAAGCTAGTGCTGCCACTGAAGAAATTCAACAGGGTGGCGCTGCAATTAAGAAACTTGGCGGAAAAATCCGGAAAACGGTAAAACTTGAATTGCCAGGAACTGATGAGGAGCGAAATATTATTGTGATCGATAAGGTTGCGTCAACACCAAAGAAGTTCCCGCGGCGTCCAGGGTTACCAAACAAGAAACCAATTCAATAAAAGTGAGGGAGAGAAAATGGCTTTTTCATTATTCGGTATCGGTAAAGATCATTCTGGCGATACAAAGAATAAGGTTGTTGAAATAAAGGTTGATCAAATCATTCCCAACCGTTATCAGCCACGGAAGGTGTTTGATCAAGATGGTATCCGTGAACTAGCACAAACGATTGATGAACACGGCTTATTGCAACCAATCGTTGTCCGTGAATATGAGTCAGCAAAGTACGAAATTATTGCTGGTGAGCGTCGTTGCCGGGCTGTGAAATTATTGAACTGGGAAACGGTTCCGGCAATTATTGAGAAGATGAGCGATAAGGAAACTGCATCCTTAGCTTTGATTGAAAACCTTCAACGTTCCCAATTGAGTTCGATTGAAGAAGCCCAAGCTTATCGTCAATTAATGGACTTAAACCACTTGACCCAATCTGCCCTGGCGAAGGGAATGGGGAAGAGCCAATCATTTGTTGCAAATAAGTTGCGGTTACTAAAATTAATTAAACCAGTTCAAACTGCAATTCTTGATCACCGGATTTCAGAACGGCATGGTCGGGCAATGTTAGACTTGGACGAAAAACAACAACGCGAAATGTTAATGCGGGTTGTTAATGAACGGTTAACCGTTCGTCAAACTGAAGACGAGGTTGCTAAAGCTCTTGGACGTCCACTACCATCTGAATTAGCTAAGCAACGGGCTGAAAAGAAGCGTCAAGAACTTGCCGAACTTGAAGGATTACCGACTGAAAAACCGGAAATTGAGGAAGGCAAAGAGCAGGTAGAAAACTCAAATCAAGAGAAACCCAAGAAAAAAGCAAAGACGAGTAAACGGCGGAAAAAGGCAAGTGCAAGCAAGCCATCAACTAAGGTCAGTGATGCTCGCTTAGCTTTGAACACCATTAAGAAGTCAATCAAACTGGCTACTGATAACGGATTTACCATTACGACTCATGAAAAGGATAATGATGATACCTACCAATTAGTCATTGAAATTCCGAAGAAGCAGTAGGAGGGAGAAAAATGGGTTATGTTATTGCGTTAGCTAACCAAAAAGGTGGCGTTGGTAAGACCACGACAAGTGTGAACTTAGGAGCCTGTCTAGCGGATGCTGGTAAAAAAGTTCTCTTGATTGACTTGGACCCTCAGGGAAACGCAACAAGTGGTTTGGGAGTCGACAAAAAAGACATCGAAGAAAGCGTCTATGATGTTTTAATCAATGATGTTGACTTGAAAGATGTAATTATGAAGTCAAGTCATGAGGGCTTAGATATTGTTCCAACGACAATTGCTCTTTCTGGTGCAGAAGTTGAATTAACAAACTTAATGGCCCGGGAGACCCGGTTAAAGGATGCCTTTGGGGATGTTCGGGATGAATACGATTATATCCTGATTGACTGTCCCCCTTCGCTTGGCCTACTGACGATTAATGCCTTCACTGCTTGTGACTCAATCTTGATTCCAGTTCAGAGTGAATACTATGCCCTTGAAGGGTTAAGTCAGTTGTTGAATACCATTAAGCTGGTTCGGAAGCACTTCAACTCTGAACTGAAGATTGAAGGAGTCTTATTGACAATGTACGATAAGCGGACAAACTTGGGTCAACAAGTTAATGCGGAAGTGAAAAAGTACTTTGGTGATCAGGTTTATGAAACGATTATTCCACGCAACGTTCGTCTATCTGAAGCACCAAGTCATGGACAAGCAATTGTTGATTACGATAAGCGATCAACGGGGGCGAAAGTTTACCAACAATTAGCAAAGGAAGTGTTAGCACGCCATGGCGAAAAATAAGCAAAGCGGATTAGGACGTGGAATTGAAGCGCTCTTTGAAGAGAATGATTTAAACGAGATTAATGATAATGAAACCGTTCAAGATGTTAAGTTATCATTAATCCGGCCGAACCCATATCAACCACGGCGGACGTTTGACCAAAAAGCACTCCGGGAACTGGCCTCATCAATTCAGGAGTCAGGAGTGTTCCAACCGATTATCCTTCGCCAGCCGGATCCGAAGCTAAAGCGTTATGAACTGATCGCTGGTGAACGGCGGTTCCGAGCATCAAAACTAGCCAATCAAGCAACCATTCCAGCGATTATCCGGCAAATGAGCGACGAAAAGATGATGGAAGTCGCTGTCTTGGAAAACCTTCAGCGGGAAGATTTGACCCCGTTAGAAGAGGCCCAAGCATACCAAACACTAATGGATAAGCTTTCATTAACTCAGGCACAGGTTGCTGAGCGGCTTGGAAAGAGCCGGCCATACATCGCTAACTATTTACGGTTGTTAGGTTTGCCAAATGAAATTAAGGAATTAGTTTCTGCCGGGAAGCTTTCAATGGGGCAGGCACGGACATTATTAGGTTTGAAAGATCGTAAGCAATTAGTTAAACTTGCTAAGCAGGCGGTCAAAAAGAACATGACTGTCCGTCAACTTGAAGAATTAGTTGCGCAGATGAACGGAACTGCTGAAAAGAAGCGGACTAAGCGTCGCCAACGTAAGCCGGCTTATGTTCGTGATGC
Source organism: Limosilactobacillus agrestimuris (assembly GCF_943193105.1). Lineage (NCBI taxonomy): Bacteria > Bacillati > Bacillota > Bacilli > Lactobacillales > Lactobacillaceae > Limosilactobacillus > Limosilactobacillus agrestimuris. The sequence goes on along the minus strand of NZ_CALPCW010000002.1, from coordinate 38,281 downwards.
TGAGTCACAATTACAGAGTAAGTTTGGGACGAAGGTTGCGGTTGCGCCGAGTCGGAAGAAGAACGCGGGTAAAATTGAAATTCCGTATAGTTCTGCCGACGACTTTAACCGAATTTTAGAAATTTTGAATATTTCATTAGATTAAGGAGGATAATCACTGATGGCAGCATATGATAAGGGCGATATTGTAATGATGAAGAAGCAACATCCGTGTGGTACCAATCGGTGGTTAATCACACGTGTCGGTGCGGACATTAAGATCCAATGTACCGGTTGTGGTCACATCGTAATGATGACGCGGCAAAAGTTTGATAAGGGCTTTAAGAAGGTCCTCGAAAAAGCTACAGATTCTGAAGATTAATTACTAAAAATATTAAATTAAAAAGGAAAGTGAACAACTTATGTCATTAACTGCAGGGATTGTTGGGTTACCAAACGTTGGTAAGTCAACCTTATTTAACGCGATTACTAAAGCTGGGGCTGAAATGGCCAACTACCCATTCGCAACGATTGATCCGAATGTGGGGATGGTTGAAGTTCCTGACAGTCGTCTTCAACGAATTGATGAAATCATTCCAGCAAAGAAAATTGTCCCAACAACATTTGAATTTACTGATATTGCCGGAATCGTAAAGGGTGCCAGCAAGGGTGAAGGACTTGGAAACAAGTTCTTGGAAAACATTCGCCAAACTGATGCGATTGTTCACGTTGTGCGGGCCTTTGATGATAATGACATCACAAGTGTTACCGGGAAAGTTGATCCAATTGAAGATATTGACACCATTAACCTGGAATTAGTAATGGCCGACTTGGATGCTGTTAACAAGCGCCTAGCTAAGGTTCAACGTGCTGCTAAGGGTCACGATAAGGATGCGTTGGCTGAATTAGACGTTTTGAACAAGATTAAGCCAGTTCTGGAAGATGGTAAGAGTGTTCGGTCAATTGACTTTAACGATGACGAAAAGAAGATTGTTAAGGGGCTCTTCTTGCTTACCAGTAAGCCAGTTCTTTATGTTGCCAACATCTCTGAAGATGATATGGCTGATCCTGATGCTAACAAGTACATGGACCAAATTAAGGAACATGTTAAGGATGATGGTGAAGTAATCGGTGTTGCTGCAGCTGCCGAAGAACAAATCGCCGAAATGGATGAAGTAGATAAGGCTGACTTCCTTGAAATGGAAGGGGTTAAGGAACCAGGATTAAACCGTTTGATCCGTGCTGCTTACAAGCTCTTGGGTCTTGAAACCTTCTTTACTGCTGGTGGTCCTGAAACTCGTGCCTGGACATTTAAGAAGGGCACTAAGGCACCACAAGCAGCCGGAATTATTCACTCTGACTTTGAACGTGGTTTCATTCGTGCCGAAGTAATGAGCTTTGATGATCTTGACAAGTTAGGTTCCGAAGCTGCCGTTAAGGAAGCCGGTAAGCTCCGCCTTGAAGGTAAAGATTACGTCATGCAAGACGGCGACATTGTAGAATTTAGGTTTAATGTTTAATTAGAGTGCGAGCCAGCAGAGGACTTGCGGTTGGCGAACGATGGTTTCTGGCGAAGGCGTAACTTGTTTACGTCTAGCCAGAAATGCGTTAGCTCTAGCAAGTCCCTGGCGAGCAGATCTTGACTATGTTGCATTAGGAAATGATAAAGCGCAGTAGATGAGTGGTTTCTGTCGCCAACAAGTTGGTAGCCAGAAGCCTACTCATCCTTGCGTGGGTTCACAGAGGAAATTGATGAATCAATTTCTGGCTCACTCCAACGTTTCGACTGTGTTGCATTAATACTGCCTAATACCACATCACCACAATAAGAGAGGAGTTTCATCGTGAGCGAAAATCAACCACGAAATGCTCAAGCTGGTCAGCGACAAAAGGAGCATTTAAAAGAAGACCGGCGTGAAGCAGGAAATGAAATTAGTAAGCATAATTTAACGAGGAAAAATGAAGAATTCGTTTTCCAATTAAATAAGCAACTTGAACGTCAAGGAGTTGCTAAGGAAAAGCGTCCTGAAATTATTAAGGATACGATTACTCAACTTAAAGAAGGACAAAAGACTGGTAAAACTGCTAAAGCATTATTCGGGACACCAACTGAATATGTTAAGAATTTAAGGGATCCAAAGAAGAATAAGCAAGCTAACCACATGACAAAGCAATCAATTAAGTTACTTTCGATTGATAATATGCTGATCTTCTTTAGTATCTTTACCTTTATGTTTGGTATTATGTTCTGGATTTCTCCAGCCGCAATGAAGATGGCGCATTATGGGAGTAGTGGTCTCTTGGCAATTATCCTGGTTGCTGTTTCTGGTGGATTGCTGTTTGGCTATGTTGCTTCACAATTGCAGCCGGTCAAGAAAAACGGTAAGTGGGTTCAAGCTAAGCCACTCTGGTTCCGGATCTTAACCGTTGCCTTCGGGTTAGTGGTTTGGTTAGCTGTTTATATGGCATCTAGTTTACTGCCAAATGCCATCAACCCTCGTTTAAATGCTTGGGCATACATTATCCTTGGGGTAATTGCCTTTGTCGGTGATCTTGTCTTTCGACGGAAATACCACATTACTGGTTCATTTTATGGCAATCGGCGTAAGTAATTTGAAAGCTCGCGATTTAATCGCGAGCTTTTTTGTTTAGGGAGAAGCCGGATATTTTAAATAAAACAAATGATAACATTAAATAATCACCGAACTTTTTACAAAAAATCCGTTTATTTAGTGGTTAATGTTCGATAATGTTCCTAAATTGCGAAAAAAAGTCACTGAATTTAGGAATATTTTAAATATTTTATTGATTTTTCGAATGATAACTAGTAAAGTATACCTAATCTAAATTCGAAAAGGAGTGTCTAGTCACATGTCAAATTGGGATACTAAGTTTGTCAAGAAGGGTTTAACGTTCGATGATGTCCTTCTGATTCCTGCAGAAAGTCACGTTTTACCAAATGAGGTTGACCTTAGTACAAAGTTAGCAGATAACATTAAGTTAAATATTCCGATTATTAGTGCCGGAATGGATACTGTTACTGAAGGAGCAATGGCAATTGCGATGGCATTACAGGGTGGACTTGGGGTTGTTCATAAGAACATGTCTATCCAAGCTCAAGCAGGGGAAGTTGCTAACGTTAAGAGCGTGGTTGTTCCTGCAAGTGCAACTAAGGCTGCGGTCGATGACCAACACCGTTTACTTTGTGCCGCTGCTGTAGGTGTGACTAGTGATACATTTGAACGGGCCCAAGCATTATTGGACGCTGGTGCAGATGCAATCGTAATTGACACTGCCCACGGTCATTCTGCTGGTGTTTTACGGAAGATTAAGGAAATCCGCGATCACTTCCCAGATGTAACCTTAATTGCTGGAAACGTTGCTACAGCATCAGCTACAAAGGCTCTTTACGATGCTGGGGTTGATGTTGTTAAGGTTGGTATTGGGCCTGGTTCCATTTGTACTACTCGGGTTGTTGCTGGTGTCGGTGTTCCCCAAATTACTGCCATTTATGATGCCGCTCAAGTAGCCCGCGAATATGGTAAGCCAATCATTGCTGATGGGGGAATTAAGTACTCCGGTGATGTTGTTAAGGCTCTTGCAGCTGGTGGAAATGCCGTTATGCTTGGTGGAATGTTATCTGGTACTACTGAAGCACCTGGTGATGTTTACGAAGATAACGGAAAGAAGTACAAGGCTTACCGTGGAATGGGTTCTGTTGGTGCAATGGCTCAAGCTCATGGTTCTTCAGACCGTTATTTCCAAGGTGGCGTTAACGAAGCTAACAAGTTGGTTCCAGAAGGAATTGAAGCTCGTGTCCCATACAAGGGTGACGTTGCAGATGTCCTCTTCCAAATTGATGGTGGTCTTCGTTCAGGAATGGGCTATGTTGGTGCTCCTGATATCCCAACCATGATTGAAAATGCCCAATTTGTTCAAATTACCAACGCTGGTCTTCGTGAATCTCACCCACACGATGTTCAAATTACCAAGGCAGCTCCAAATTATAAGTAAAGTATGACATTGCTAGCTGGAAAGTGTAATGGAATATTTTCTCAGCTTAAATAATCGTTTAAACCAAAAAGAAGTGGTTAGTGCTTTTGTACTAACTACTTCTTTTTATTGGATTGGACTTTAGTGAAAAGGTGAGTCCTGGTATCCTTGACCTAAACCTGTGATACCAGAAAATACTGCTAAACAGATCATAATAATTCCTGCTATCAGTAAGAGGATAAAGCCAACTTTTTGATATCCTTTCAACACGTACCAGTAATTTTTTTTGGGGGGGTAATGAATAGTAAGATAAACCCAATAATTGCAACAATATCAAGTAGTAATTTCATTTGAAATTCCTCTCCTTTACTACTAGGTAGTTCTTATTATGCACAATTCTGAAACCGATTTCAACATTGCAATTTACGGATAATATATGCTTATGTATAAAGATCGTGTTAGAATCAATTTATAATTTAAAAAATTAATAATTAAGTTGGGGAGAAAAGTATGGATAGTCAATCAGATAATGAATTTCCGTTAACTCGTGCTGAGTATCAACGGCAAATCCATAATGGCAATAACCGAGGTAATGGTAATGGACCGCGGCGTCACTGGGGTAAAAAAGCTTTTTGGATCCTTATCCTTGTGCTCCTAGTTATCGCCATAATTTTTGGTAGCCTTGCCTGGTTTAATGCAAAACAGACGAGTGACCAGATGTTTACTTCATCAGGAGCAAATAAGGAGCGGAATGCCCAAAAGGTTCTTGCTCAAAAACGGCCGGTTTCGATCCTCTTATTAGGGACTGATACTGGTGATCTTGGGCGAACTTATAAGGGCCGGACGGATACGATCATGGTAATGACAATCAATCCACAGACCAAGAAAACCACTTTAATGAGTATTCCGCGAGATATGAAGGTAAACTTGCCGGATTACGCTGAAGAATCACCAGCAAAGATTAATGCAGCGTATGCGTATGGTGGTACTAAGGAAACGATCAACACTGTCCAGAAGTATTTCAATATCCCAATTGATTTTTATGCCTTAGTAAATATGGCGGGGATGAAACAAGCAATTAACCAAGTGGGCGGAGTAACAGTTACTTCACCGCTGACCTTTACCTATGAAGGGTATTCATTTACCAAGGGCGTTCCTGAACACATGAACGGGACAAAGGCATTGAAATTCTGCCGAATGCGGTACGATGATCCACAAGGGGATTATGGACGTCAACAACGGCAAAAGATGGTAATTATGGCGCTATTAAAGAAGTCCGCATCTTATAAGACGGTTCTTAACCAAAAATTCTTGAAGACAATTTCAAAGAATGCCCAAACTGATCTAACTTTTAACGATATGATGACCCTTGCAAAGTCTTACCGAAAAGCAACGAAAAATATTCAGCAGGGCCACGTTCAAGGGACCGATGATGATTCTGATGGTCAATCCTTCCAAGATGTTTCCTATAATGAACGTCAACGGGTATCAAATATATTGCGAAAGAATCTTGGCCTTGATTCCGGAGAATAGATTTTAATAATTAATGATGAAGAGGCTGGAAAAACGGTTTGTTTTTCAGCCTTTATTTATTATTAATAGCTTTCGAACTTATAGAGTCTAACGCAGCGGGGCAAGCCTATTTGGCTACGAACGATGAATGATGATTCCATTATCATTCATTGTTCTAGGTTAGCCAACCAGGCTCTCGAGAAGGCTAATTTCCAGCTTCTCATTATAAGTTTCTTTAAACTATTCTGGGAAATAGCACCGTTAAAATCGGGAAACGCTTATAATAGTAAGTTAGTAAGAAAAATTTCAAGGGGTGGATAAAATGAAGATATTGGTAGTCGATGACGATAAAGAAATCGTTCAATTGTTAGAAATTTATATTCGCAACGAAGGCTACGAGCCAATTACTGCATATGACGGTAAAGAAGCCTTGACAAAGTTGAATACTAACCCTGATATTGGGTTAATAATTCTTGATTTAATGATGCCCGAAATGGATGGAATGCAAGTAATCAAGCAGGTACGGAAGGATTCGGATATTCCAATCCTGGTTCTTTCTGCGAAGACTGCAGATATGGATAAGATCCAAGGGTTAATTAGTGGGGCCGATGATTACGTTACGAAGCCATTTAACCCACTTGAAGTGATGGCACGGGTGAAGTCACTTTTGCGGCGGAGTCAGGGTGAAGTAACGAATGATACTCCAGATATTTTAAATGTTGGTCCGCTGACAATTAATAAGGACTCCCACGAAGTAAAGACGATTAAGGGTGATACTATCCAATTGACCGCCCTAGAATTTGGGATCCTTTATCTCCTAGCCAGTCACCCTAACCGTGTGTTTTCTGCGGATGACATTTTTGAACGGGTATGGCAACAGGAAAGTGTCGTTTCCGCAAAGACGGTAATGGTTCACGTTAGTCACCTCCGGGATAAGATTGAAGAAGCAACTAATGGTGAGAAGGTTATCCAAACCGTTTGGGGTGTTGGTTACAAGGTTGAGAACCACTAGAACTTGTGAGGTCACGGAGGAGACACATTGAAGTTAACGGGACGGGAGAAAAGTTCATTAATTCTGGAAGGGGTTATTACGGTAATCCTACTGATTTTATTGAATATGGCGATTATCATAATTACTCAAGATATTATTCAGAGTAATCCAGGAATTAATAACGGAATCTTTATGATTAAGCAATCAATGCGGATTGGCCCAATGCAGACCCAAATCTGGAGCTACCAGCGGATTTTGATTGCAATTTTGATTGTAATTGATGTCTGGGTGGTTTGGTGGCGATTGCGCCGGCGGTATCATTTATACCAGATGAACCATATTATTCGGGAATTACATTATATTGCTCAAGGACACCTCGACCACCGAATTCCTTTTCGGTTAAAGGGAAGCGAACAACACGTGATCACTAGTGTTAATGCCTTAGTTGATAGCGCTGTTCAGTCGATGGACGACGAACGGAAGATTGAAAAGTCTAAGGACGAGCTCATTACAAATGTTAGTCATGATCTGCGAACGCCATTAACGAGTATTATTGGGTATTTGGGATTGATTGAGGACAAGCAATACCGAAGTGAAGAGGATATTCTTAAGTACACCCATATTGCTTACGAGAAAGCCAAGCAAATGAAGAACCTGGTCGAGGATCTCTTTGAATACACCAAGGTTCAACAGCACGGGAGCCCGGTTAATATTATGAAGATCGATCTTAACCAGCTCCTAGAACAACTAACAGCGAGTTTTGAGCTAGAAGCCCAACATAAGGGGATTGAGATCACATCATCTGTTGAACCTAATCCCCTGATGATCGAAGCTGATCCCGAGAAACTTGGTCGAGTATTTAGTAACCTGGTCGCAAATGCCTTGAAATATGGTAATGGTGCTAGCTACATTAGGATCGCTGCTCGTCAAGAAAGGGATCGGGTTGTGGTGAAAGTTAGTAACGATGGGACACCGATTCCGGCTAAGTCAATTGATCACCTGTTTGAGCGATTCTATCGTGCTGAGGGTTCACGCTCTCGGGCAACGGGTGGTACAGGATTAGGCTTGGCAATCGTGAAAAGTATTGTTGACCTTCACCATGGGGATGTTCGAGCAACGTCAAATGCTGATGAAACAAGCTTTATCGTTACTCTGCCACTAAAGCAGGAACAACCTGAAAAAAAGAATTAATAGCAAAAACATCAGGACTTATGAATTGAATCCTGATGTTTTTATATTCAGTTGATTTTGAATGTGTTAAACTGAAGAATGGTTATATTGGCTCACTATAGAGTTAATTAGCACATTTTATTGGAGGAAATTCTGTGGCTAAAGCGCAACAAATTAATCCCGAAAAAGCACGTTGGCTAGAAGTTTTAGGCATTGCAATGCCACTTTGTTTGAGTTATATCCCGATTGGATTGGCTTGTGGTATTTTATTGCATGCTGCGGGTTTTAACTTTATTATGACGTTAATCGTCTCGATCGTTGTTTTTTCTGGTGGTGCCCAGTTTATTCTGGCGTCCCTGTTAACGATTCACGCGCCGCTAACTTCGATCTTCGTAACCCTGTTCTTTCTAGAATTGCGGTATGCTTTACTCGGATCAAGTCTTTCAAAATATATCAAATCCGAATCGCAGCACTTCATTTGGTTGTTTGCTGTGTCAATGAATGACGAGAACTATGCCGTTAACTATTTAAAATTTGCAACTGATAAGAAATGGAAACCTAAGGATGCATTGCTAGTTGAACATTACTCATTGATTTCTTGGTCGGTTTCTAACATGGTTGGAGGACTAATTGGAAGTGCAATTTCAATTAATCTTGAAGTCGTTGATTTTGCTTTGACTGCGCTCTTTATTTACATGATTGTTATGCAGATGCGTAGTCACCTCACGCTTATTATTTGCTTACTTTCAGCGGTTCTAGCCGTCTTCTTCATGGTAATCACGCACAGCATTATTGGTGTTGTGATTGCTACGTTAATCGCTTCGTTTATTGGGTTCTTGATTGAAAATACGGTACGGAAGTATTCAAAGAAGCCAAGCGAGAATTGGTTTCTTTCAAAGCTTTTCCGTCCACGGGCAACCCGAATTACGGTTGAGGATCAGGAAGCAGAAGAGCAACACCTTCTTGAAGAAAAAGCAGAAGAAGCAAAGAAACGGTCGACTGATTCACAGTCACCTGAATCAAGTCAGCATGATTAATGGGAGACTAGTAGTATGGAGTTTATAGTATCTCAAATCGGTAGTAACCAAATTCTTTACCACATCGTTGTGGTTATTTTTGCGGCATTTGCGGCATTTATTCCACGGTACTTTCCAATTCACTTCTTCTCCTCGCGGAGGATTCCCGAATGGTTTAATGAGTGGATGAAATATGTGCCAATTAGCCTATTTACAGCTTTAGTAATAAAAAACATCTTTATCACCACTAAGGGTTATCATTTTGTTCCCTATGATCACCCAGACCAAATTATCGCTGCAGTGATTGTAATGGTAATTGCCTACTTTACCCGTTCAATGTCAATTTCAGTTATTGGAGGCTTGATCGGTGTTTGGCTCTTAAATATGGTGCTTTAAAATAGTAAAGAGGACTGACGATATTATCGTCAGTCCTCTTTACTATTTTTACATTGCTAACAGTTCGTGTTGGTTACTCCATTTCATCGGATCTTCCCGCCATTCTTGAAGTGACTTCAGGTGGTCGTTACTAATAAGGCCGTTTACCTTTGCAAGATTTACCAAGGTACTGTAGTTCGTTACCGAGTAGTATTGGAGACCGTTAGCCATGAAGTTTTGTTCAGCGGCTTGGAGCTGGTAAGTAAAGATGGAAACTACCCCAATGACCTCTGCACCTTCGTTTTCGATCGCGTGAACAGCATTCAAAACGCTACCGCCAGTTGAAATTAGGTCATCAATAACGACAACTTTTTCTCCTGGTTGAAGAATTCCTTCTACTTGTTTTCCTTCGCCATGATCCTTTGGCTTAGTCCGAACATAAACCATTGGAAGTCCCATTTGTTGGGCAACACCAGTGGCATGAGGAATCCCAGCCGTTGCTGTTCCAGCGATTACATCGACGTCACCAAAATGCAGCTTGATTTGTTCTTCCATCCCGTTAACGATTGCCTGGCGGACATCGGGGAAGGAGATTGTAAGACGGTTATCGGTATAAATTGGTGACTTCATCCCACTAGCCCAGGTAAATGGCTTTTCTGGGCTAAGGGTAACTGCATTAATGTCTAATAAGGCTTGAGCAACACGTTGTGAATATGTCATTAGTATTTCCTCCTAGGTGAATCAAAAACTATTCAAAAATACCTAGTTGAAATAATTGACGCCGGGTCCCCTGTTGCCCATTACATAAAAAGAAAACCTTTCTAGTAATGGACTAGAAAGGTAGATCGATACTTATTGCGTTCAATTAAATCCTTCCTAGCCTCTCTGGACTAAGTTAAAGGTATTTCGTTGCTCATAATGATAGACGACTAACTATGGAATGTCAAGACTGAAATTAATTTTTAACTTCTCCTTGGTGGTGATGTTTGAGAGAAATTGATTTTTTCTTGATTTGTTTAACACCGAGAATATCCAAGAGAAAGGTGAAAATTGGGACCCCAACAATTAATCCCCACGTGCCAAAGAAATGTTCCGCAACTAGTAACACGATAAAGGTGTAGAAGATTGGTAACTCGGTCTTACTGGACATAAACTTGGGGTTTAAGACATATGCTTCTAAAGCGTGAATTACACAAATCATAATGATGATGTAGATAACATCCCGAATTCCGCCAACGGAATAAGCAACCATTGAAAGGGGAATTAATGAAATAATTACCCCGGCGACTGGTACTAAACTAAAAATGAAGACCATTAAAGCGAGGGCGAAGATTTGGGGCATGTGCATGAACAAAAGACAGATCGTTGTAATTACTGTGTTGCAGAGGGCAATGAAGAATTGGGCCTCCAAGACCACCCCAAAAGTATTCACAAATTTCTTGCCGAAGTAATCAATGTCACTGAAAAACCAGCCGAAGTCGCTATCAAGAAATGTTCGGGTAAATTCATTCATCTGGTTTAGTTCAAGACTATAGAAGAAACTAAGGATAAATGACATTAAGAAGGTAACCGTCATTGAGCCGATACTAGTTAGAGTGCTTACGGCGATGGTAACTCCATGCTTTGCTTGCGACATGATTGTTTTCCAACTGACATAGTGATTAACGTAGTGCATGATTTCAGTTCCTTGACGTGAACTATAAAATTTGACCACGGAATTAACCATTTTAATAACCTGGTTAACTAAAACCGGGAGGTAGCGGGTGACGCCAATATAAATTGCCGCAATTAAAACAATATACGTAACGATTACGGTAAGGGTTGTCGATAACTTAGGGATATGGTGTTGGACCCACCGAACCCAGCTAACGACGATAAATGTTAGGATAAACGTAAAAAGAATTAAGTTCATCAGCGATCGAAGAAGCCATAGTACGAAAATGATTAGGGCTAGAACCACGAAGCGACGTAACTTAACGTTGGCAATGAAACGGTGCCAAGCATCAGTCATTATATTTCCTCCTCTGCTTTATGCTGTAGTTACCCCCATCTTAGCAAATAATCAATGGCCTGAACATTATTATCACTGTATTTTGCCTGGGAGTGTTATAATGATCACATACTTTTTTGAAAGAGGGATTCGTAGAAATGTTAGAAAAGACGTTCTATAAGTCACTGTTAAGCCACTCATTCAACATTCCGGTTAAGGTTGTTTACTGGGATGGCAAGAGTGCAGTTTATGGTGAAGGTGAACCAGAAGTAACAATTACCTTCAAGGAAAAGATTCCTATTCGTGATGTTACAAAGAACGCCTCCATTGCCCTTGGGGAAGCATATATGGACGGCAAGATTGAAATTGACGGTAGTATTCAAAAGCTAATTACTGCAGCCTATGAAAGTGCTGGTAGTTTCATGCGCAGTTCCAAGTTCCGAAAGTTCTTACCAAAGCAAGGGCATTCTGAAAAGGAAAGTGAAAGTGACGTTCAAAGTCACTATGATGTTGGAAACGACTTTTACAAGTTGTGGCTTGATGATACTTTGACCTATTCCTGTGCTTACTTTGATCACGGTAATCGTGATGATTTGACTAAGGCCCAGATCGATAAGGTCCACCATATTTTGAAGAAGCTTGATCCAAAGCCAGGTAAGACCTTATTAGATATTGGTTGTGGTTGGGGAACATTAATGCTCACTGCAGCTAAGGAATATGGCTTACGGGTCACCGGGGTAACCTTGAGTGAAGAGCAATTCAACCTTGTCCAAAAGCGGATTAAGGATGAAGGGTTAGAAAACGTTGCGGAAGTTCTTCTTGTTGACTATCGTGAACTTGGAGACCGCAAGTGGGACTACATTACTTCAGTAGGGATGTTCGAACACGTTGGTAAGGAAAACCTTGGTCTTTACTTTAAGGATGTTTACAAGTACCTTGCTAGTGATGGTGTTGCCTTGATTCACGGGATTACCCGTCAACAGGGTGGAGCCTTCAACGGTTGGATCAATAAGTACATCTTCCCAGGTGGTTATATTCCGGGACTTGGTGAAATGGTTGGTCATATCGTTGAAAACAACATGCAAATTTCAGATATGGAAATGCTTCGTCGTCATTACCAACGGACTTTGGAAATCTGGGACATGAACTTCAATGCCCACCGTTCCCAAATTGAAGATATGATGGGCGATCGTTTCACCCGGATGTGGGATCTTTACCTTCAAGCCTGTGCCGCTTCATTTGAATCCGGTAATATTGATGTTATTCAATACCTTATTACCAAAGGCCCATCCGGCACCAACCTCCCTATGACAAGGGATTATGTGTATGAAAAATAGAGTGTGAGCAGGCAAAGAAGGCCTGTAAGACAACAAATTTCTCCCGACTGGATGCTAAAAGCATCTGGGAGGGAGTTTGTTGTCTATAGGGGCTTCCTTGCGAACACGTTTAGACTCGGTTGCAGTACCTGAGCAAACAAAAAATCAGGAAATTGCAGATTTCCTGATTTTTTATTCCCCCTTGATAAACGAACATTATCAAAAATAATAATCAATTAAGTTCGTAAAAATATTGTAATCATGAAGATGTTTTGTTATCCTTAAAGCAGTTTTTAAGGAGGTTGACCTATGAGTGTGATCAGTGTTGTGATGGGTAGTAAGTCTGATTGGCCAACAGTTAAGACTGGCTGTGAGATTCTTGAACAATTTGGTGTCGATTATGATAGGAACGTCATTTCTGCTCACCGAATGCCAAGCGAAATGTTCGCGTTTGCGCAAAATGCGGTCAAAAATGGAACTAAGGTAATCATTGCTTGTGCAGGAGGAGCAGCTCATTTACCAGGGATGATTGCTGCTAATACACCTCTACCAGTGATTGGAATTCCTGGGCAAACCAAATCATTAGGTGGGATGGATTCGCTTTTATCAATTGTTCAAATGCCTGCTGGAATTCCGGTAGCTACTCAGGCGATTGGTGTTGCCGGGGCAAAGAATGCTGCCTTATTGGCTCTCCAGATTCTCGGAATTAGCGATCCCAAAATTCAGCAACAGGTTCTTGATTACCGGAAGAAAATGCATGATCAATCAGTAGAAAGCGGTGCTAACCTTGACTAATATGATCCAACAGGGCCAAATAATTGGGATTGTTGGTGGTGGTCAACTTGGGCAAATGCTAGCGCTAGATGCTAAGTATACGGGGATGAAGGTAATTGTTCTTGATCCAACTCCTGGATGTCCAGCTGGTCAGGTTGCTGATGACCAAATTATTGCTGAATATGATGATGTCAAAGCAATTGAAGAACTTGCTCAACGCGTTGATGTCTTAACCTATGAATTTGAAAATGTAGATTTAACTGCGTTACGTGACGTTGCTAATCGAGTTTATATTCCACAGGGGACTAATTTACTATCAATCACTAAGAACCGCCTCCGTGAAAAGACATTTTTGCGTAATGCTGGTTTGAATACGGCGCCATTTATGGCAGTAAAGGACCGGACTGAATTGGAACAAGCGGTTAAGGTAATTGGCTACCCAGCGGTTCTTAAAACCTGCGAAGGTGGGTATGATGGTCACGGACAAGAAGTCCTTCATAGTGATGCTGATCTTACAAAGTGTGAGGGAATCCTTTCGACCGGGAATGCCATTTTAGAAGGTTGGGTACCGTTCAAATTAGAATGTTCAGTAATGGTTGGTCGAAATGAAGATGGCGAAGTTACTGTTTTCCCAGTTTCAGAAAATATTCATCATGATGAAATCCTCCACATTAGTATCGTCCCGGCAAGAATTTTACCTGACTTACAAGAAAAGGCAAAGAAAATGGTAGTAAAGGTTGCCCACGCGATTAACTTACGGGGGATCCTTGGAGTGGAAATGTTCGTTGATGAAAATGGTGAAATTTATATTAATGAATTAGCACCACGACCACATAATTCTGGTCATTACTCGATTGAAGCTTGTGATTTTTCCCAATTTGCGATTCATAACCGGGCGATCTGCAATTGGCCGTTACCGAAAATTAAATTGCTCCATTCTGTAGTAATGGTGAATGTCCTTGGTCAACATGTTGATGGGGTACGGAAGCTAATCGCCAAAAAAGCAGGTTGGCATTTTCATGACTACGGTAAGGCCGAGGCACGTTATAACCGTAAAATGGGGCACATTACAATTTTGACTGATGATATTGAAAAGACGTTAACCGAAATAAATGATACCCATATTTGGGATAAATAATTTTCAAAACATGGTATATTGTTATCTAGAGAAATAATTAGAGAGGAACTTTAACTAATGATTGACCGTTATACTAGTCCAGAAATGGCGAAGATTTGGAGCTTGGAGACTCAATACCAATGCTGGTTGGAAGTTGAAATTGCAGCTGATGAGGCTTGGAGTAAGCTTGGTCATATTCCAGCTGAAGACGTTGAGAAAATTCGGAAGAATGCTAAATTCTCTGTTGAGGGGATTGCTGAAATCGAAGCAGTGACCCACCACGATGTCATTGCTTTTACCCGTGACGTTTCCAAGTCACTTGGACCTGAACGAAAGTGGGTTCACTACGGCATGACCAGTACTGATGTTGTAGATACTGCTCAAGGACTTCGCTTAAAGAAGGCTAATGATATTATTCGTCAAGATATTGATAACTTCATGGCTGTCTTGAAAAAGTTAGCCGAGAAGTATAAGTACACCGTTTGCATGGGACGGACACACGGGGTCCATGCTGAACCAACTACATTTGGTTTAAAGGCTGCCCGTTGGTATTCCGAAATGAAACGGAACAAGGAACGGTTTGAACACGCTGCTCGGGGCGTTGAAGCCGGAAAAATTTCGGGTGCCGTGGGAACATTTGCCGAAATTGATCCCTTCGTTGAAAAATATGTTTGCGAACGACTAGGATTACGAGCTCAGGAGATTTCAACCCAAGTTCTTCCTCGTGACCTTCATGCAGAATATATCTCTGCTATTGCCTTGATGGGGACAAGTCTAGAGAATATGGCCACCGAAATTCGTTCACTACAACGAACTGAAATTCATGAAGTTGAAGAACACTTTGCCAAGGGCCAAAAGGGTTCATCTGCAATGCCACACAAGCGTAATCCAATTGGCTCTGAAAATATTACTGGTTGTGCACGGGTCCTGCGGGGGAACGTTGTTACAGCAATGGAAGACGTTACTTTATGGCATGAACGGGATATTTCTCATTCCAGTGCAGAACGGATGATTTTACCTGATTCTACGTCATTAATTGACTACATGCTTCGTCGTTTTGGTCGAATCCTGGATAACCTGGATGTCTTCCCAGAAACGATGAAGAAAAACATGGATAAGACCCTTGGTTTAATCTACAGTGGTCGAGTTCTCCTGAAATTAGTTAATAGTGGAATGACCCGTGAAGCGGCTTATGACTTGATTCAACCATACACCGCTAAGTGTTGGGCAGAACAAGTACCATTCCGGCCATTACTTGAGGCAGATCCAACGATTCAAAAGCAACTTTCAAAAGAAGATCTTGATGATGCCTTTGATTACCACTGGCACCTCCGTCATGTAGACGATATCTTTAAGCGGGTTGGCTTGGATTAATGAAAAAGTTCCAGATATTCAACTTTTTGAATGTCTGGAACTTTTTTAGTGTTATTCTAATGCCAATCCTTGATCGTGCAAAGTTTGCAGGAGCTTGTCACGGCTAGTTTCATGATTATTTAACTTTGGACCATTAACCTGGTTGGTAAATGAATCGATTCGTTTATTGGCGTCTCGTAAATCATAGTACGTGGTTACTGTTTGGTCATAATTTTTAAGGTCGTCAATTGAAAAGTCACGTGGATAATCATTATCGAAAGTGATTTGATTAAGTGGCAACCGTGGCTTTAATTGTGGCTCTTGATCTGGGATTCCGACTTGTAAACCAAGGATAGGGAAGGTCATTTTTGGTAGACCGAGTACCTGAATTAGTTTTTCAGGATCATTCTTAATTGAACCCAGGACAACACCACCAAGTCCCATACTTTCGGCAGCTGTTAGGGCGCTTTGCAAAGCTAAAATTGTGTCTTCTGCGGCCTGCATAAAGATGTCAGTTGTGTGCAAGCGACCATCATCATTACCGAGTTGGTGACGGATTTGCTGGTTCCGGTATAAATCAGCGATGAAGATAAAGAGCTCCCCTTCGGCACCAACGTAAGATTGCTTGGAAATTTTCCGAATTGCGGCCCTTTTTTCTGGATCAGTAATATGCAGGATACTAAACTGCTGAAGGAACATACTGGTTGAAGTATGACGAGCCGCTTGGTAAAGGGTCGTTATTTGTTCAGTGGTTAGTGACTGATCCTTGAACTGGCGAATTGAACGGTGATTGACTTGTTGGTCTGTAGTGAAATTATGAATCATTTCGAGACACCTCCTATCCCCATTATAGTAAAATGACAAGGGAGAAACAAAATTGAAGGAGCGGGTAAAATGAATGTAACTGTAAAACGTGATGGTCTCACTCTTTGTGGTGTCTTAGAGGGGACGGAAAGCCTTCAGAATAAGCAGGTAGCAATTTTAATGCATGGTTTCCAAGGTAATCGGGGCTATGAAGCAGGAAACTTACTTTATGACCTATCACATAAACTAAACGAAGCTGGAATCCCGACGCTTCGGTTTGACTTTGGTGGCTGTGGAAAGGGTGACGGTGCCTTTACCGATATGACCGTATATAGTGAAATCAATGATGGAATGAAGATTATTGATTTTGCGCTCTCTCAAATCAAGGCGCAGCAGATTTACTTAATCGGTCACTCTCAAGGTGGGGTAGTGGCTTCAATGCTGTCTGCCTATTACCGTGACATTATTACTAAAGAAGTCTTGATGGCTCCTGCAGCGACCCTCAAAGATGATGCATTAAAAGGAGTTTGTCAGGGGACAAAGTACGATCCTAATCACATCCCATTAATGATCGATGTTCATGGAATTGCTGTAAGTGGAGAATATTTCCGGACAGCCCAATTACTGCCGATTTATGAAACTGCCCAGCATTTTGCGGGTCCTGCACTGGTAGTTCATGGGCTGGAAGATACGGTTGTTTCGCCAGAAGCAGCTAAGAAATACAACATTATTTTGTCGAACAGTGAATTACACTTGGTTGAGGGTGAAGGACACTGCCTTAATGGTGAGCACGAACCAGAAATTTTACAACTAGTGGCGAATTACCTCCAAAAATAAAGTGTGACTGGCACTACGCCAGTCACACTTTATTTTTATAATTTCACCGTCCCATAAACCGGTAAATAATTGACTGCAAAATCATTACCGATTGTTTCAAGGAGTGAATTAAGCTTTTTATGGGAAATTACTGGTGTGAGACCACTCCAGTAATGGTTATTACTAGTTTCTATTTGCCAGTCGATTGTATCAACCGGTCGAGTTGACCGGTCATAGACGGTAATTAGGTATGATTGTGGAGCATTAGTTAATGTACAGGGATTAAGCTCACTGTGGTAGTTATTAAATGCGTTTCCACAGTCATAGTCCAAAATATCATTTGCGGCAGCCGCAAGGTCACTCAGAATGCTATTAGCAGTCGGTTTAGCACCAGCACCGGGTCCGGTATAAACACTTGAACCGAGAGCGTTACTTTCGATTGCGACAGCATTTTGAACACCATTAACTTGAGCAAGTTGGTCATTATTATCAACCAGTGAGGGACCAACGAAAGTATAGAGGCGGTTGGAGAGTCGTTTAGCAATTGCAAGGAGCTTAATTGTGTAGCCGAATTGTTTGGCGCTTGCTAACTGGGCACTAGTTAATTGGTCGATCCCACGAACGTTGAGGTTTGTTGGGTCGAGTGCTTTTCCAAAGGCAAACTGACTGAGAATACTCAGCTTATTAGCGGCATCAATTCCCTTAACATCGTTTACGGGATTAGCCTCCGCATACCCCTTTTGTTGGGCATTCATTAAGGCTTTGTCATAACTCAGATTATCACTGACCATTGCTGAAAGAATATAGTTAGCAGTTCCGTTAATGATTCCAGAGACCTGGGTAATTTGGTCGGTGACAAGGCTACTGCTGAGGACGCGAAGGATCGGAATTCCCCCGGCAACACTTGCCTCGTAGAGAAAGTCAACGTGACGACTTTTGGCAAGTTGTGCTAGCTTTGGACCGTCGATTGCGAGGAGATCCTTATTAGCGGTGATAACGGACTTATGGTTATAGATTGCTTGGACGATTGCTTGGCGAGCACGATTAATGGTTCCCATAGTTTCGACGATTATTTGGATTTCCGGATCATTCAGGACCTCATCAATCTGGTCAGTCAAGATTGTTTCATCGGGAAGGGAAACTTTCCGTGGTTTATTTAAGTGGGCCACCGCGACTCGCTTTAAGATAAAGTGAACGTTTGTGGTTTGCTCAATTTTTGCCGCATGTTCCTGGAGCAATTTAACGACTCCACCACCAACGGTCCCGAGACCAAGAAGGCCAATTTTAATCGTTCGCATATGAGAACCCTCCTTTACTTAAATTTTTGCTAAAGCCTGATCGAGGTCCGCGATCAAATCATCAGCGTTTTCGATTCCGACAGAAACCCGGATCAGATCGGGAGTAACACCAGCAGCATTTAATTCTTCTGGGCTTAATTGAGCGTGGGTAGTTGATGCCGGGTGAATAATAAGTGACTTAGCATCAGCAACATTTGCTAAGAGGGAGAAAAGCTTTAAATTACTGATGAGTTCCTTTCCGGCTTCTTCACCACCCTTAAGTCCGAGGGTAAAGATTGAGCCAACACCATTCGGGAAGTACTTATCAGCTAGCGGCTTATATGGGCTATCTGCTAATTCAGGATAATTAATCCATGCAACTTTTGGATGATTATTAAGAAAGTTAACGATCTTTCGGGTGTTGGCAACGTGCCGCTCAACCCGAAGTGATAATGATTCAAGGCCTTGAAGGAGTAAGAATGAGTTAAATGGACTAATAGTTGCTCCAAGATCCCGAGCGGATTCGGCACGAACCTTCGTTGTAAATGCGGCTGGTGCAAGGTCGGCAAACACTAAACCATCGTATTGGTCATTTGGTGTAGTAAAACCAGGATAGCGACCACTAGCTTTGTAATCGAACTTACCATTTTCTACAATTACACCACCCATTGTTGTTCCGTGACCCCCGATGAACTTAGTAGCAGAATGAACTACAACGTCAGCGCCTAGGTCTAGTGGCTTAACAAGGTATGGAGTACCAAAGGTGTTATCCACAATAAAGAGGATCCCGTGATCGTGAGCAATTTTGGCGATCTTCTTAAAATCGACCAGGTTAATACCAGGGTTACCGATACTTTCAACGTAAAGGGCTTTAGTGTGTTCGTTGATTGCCTTAGCGAAGTTTTCTGGATCGTCTGGATCAACGAAACGGGTCTTGATCCCTAATTTAGGAAGAGTAACGGAGAATAAGTCATAAGTACCACCGTAAATGGTGCTTGCGGAGACGATTTCGTCCCCCTGTTGGGCAATATTTAAGATCGCAGCGGTAATTGCGGCTGAACCAGTAGCGAGGGTAATTGCGGCAGTACCGTGTTCCAAAGCTGCTACCCGCTTGTCCACGACATCGGTAGTTGGGTTGGTTAACCGGGTGTAGATGTTACCGGGTTCCTTTAATGAGAAACGGTCAGCTGCTTGCTTGGCATCCTTGAAAACATAAGAAGTGGTTTGGTAAATTGGGACAGCTCGGGCACCAGTCTCATCAACGATTTGGCCAGCGTGAACTTGGAGGGTTTCAAAATGATATTTTGGGGTTTGTTCTTGTTTACTCATACTAATGTACCTACTTTCTGTTGTGTAAATGTGTTTAACCAATTTTGATAAATTTGAATACTTGATTGTTGCCATGAATAGTTAACTTTGCCGGTCTCAACGTTAGCAAAGTAGTTATGCGGTTCCTGAATTGGGAGCCGCTTTTTTAGATCCCGGTAGTATTCCTTAGCTAACGTATCCGCTTCGTACTCCGGATGGCCGGTGATGTACGTCCGGTGATTTGAAGGTGAGTAATAAATTAGCGGACCAATCTGCTTATTAGTAGCGATAACTTCTAGATCATCAGGGAGGTTATCGGGATCAACAATCGGTGTAGAGTGACGCGATTGAGGAATCTTAATGGCGTGAAAATTATGTGAAAGGCGATTGTGCTCATTGATACTTGTTGCTTGGTAGATGCCGAAAAGCTTTTGCGGTAATTGTTGTTTATTAAGCTGATAGTCGTTATAGAGACCACCAAGTGCTGCCCAGCATTCAAGTAACGATTGCTTGGTATGCCGCTTAGCCCAGTCACAGATTGTTCGGAATTCTTCCCAATAATCAACTTGGTGGAAGTTAAGTTGTTCAACCGGAGCACCAGTGATGATTAAGCCGTCAAATGATGAACTTTCAATATCGGCCAAGCTTGCGTATGCTTTAGTGATTGCAGAATAAGAAATATTTTTGAAATGGTGGGTTGCGGGATACAAGAATGTAATTTCAATATCTTGCTCCAAATTGTTAAAACTTTCTAAGAATTGTCGTTCGGTCACTTCCTTAGTTGGCATGAGGTTAACTACTAAAACAGATATTGGATCGTTAAGGTAATGATTTTGCCAGCGACCATCACTGAGTAAAAAGCCGTTTTTCGCGTTTGCTGTCATGGTGGAGTCTCCTTTCTAGAAGAGGTGGGGGGTGGAAAACGTGCTTCGTCCGAGCTTCCTAGGACTAACGACCTCCGACTCCGACGGCAAGACGCCGTTCGTCGGAGAAATCGTTAGCCTTCCGGAAGCTCTTTGGGACGATAGCACTCTAAACAAAAAACGCCTTCGCCCCGTAATTCATATAGAACTATGGGACGAAAGCTTTCGTGGTACCACCCTGAGTTTGTTGCTACTTCGCAATAACAACCTCGTTAAGTACTCATTTAGACATGAATACTCCGCAATATAACGGTTGCTATCCGTCTAACTTAGCTGGGATGACCAAAGTTAGATGACTCAGAGCTCATCTTCATACTGTTCCCGAATATCCCTTTTCACCAATAAGAACTCTCTGCAAAACGGTAGGGTACTACTCTTCTCTTCAAAGTCTAATCAAAATTTAATTGTTTATTAGTTTAATCTTAATTTAGTGGAAGTCAATAATAATTCGTAAAAATAAAAAAAGATTAGTTGAGGAGGGATTAATCAGTAGTTGAAAGCTGGGCTAGTTTAATTTTATTAAGATCACGCCTACGGAAAATGAACGTCCAACTAAAACACGAACATTATGATAAAAAATATAAATAAAGTTAACGGATTTGGTTGACAATCTTTTAAGGAGGAGGGTATATTAATGACAGATTCGACGAATGAAATCTTAAATAATATGTTTAATGTTCGTCTTTTATGCAAAGGAGCGGTAACTAGAGATGGAAAAGTTACTTTATACCGGAAAAGCAAAGCAAATGTGGCAAACGACAGAACCTGATGTTTTACGAGTTGTCTACCTGGACCAAGCGACAGCGCTTAACGGAAAGAAGAAAGAACGTTTTGCGGGTAAAGGAAAAGCCGCAAATGCTATTTCAAGTTTAGTATTCCAATACTTAATTAAAAATGGAATTGAAACTCACTTTATTAAGAAACTTTCTGATAATGAAGACTTAGTTAAGAAGTGTGAAATGTTCCCGCTAGAATTTGTTACTCGGAATGTAGTGGCAGGACACTTTGCCAGCCGGTACGGGTTAACTGAGGGTAAAAAACTTCCTGAACCAGTAGAAGAAACGTTTTACAAGAGTGATCAACTTGATGACCCATTCATCAATGAATCAGCAAGTATTGCCTTAGGAGTTGCTAGTCATGATGAACTCGATAAGATGTGGAGTATCTGTCGGAGAGTTAATGGCCTACTGACACCGCTGTTTGAAAAGGCGGGGATGCAACTAGTTGACTTCAAACTAGAATTTGGTCGCTTGAGTAATGGTGACATTGTATTAGCCGACGAATTTTCTCCAGATAATTGTCGCTTATGGGATATTAAGACCGAGCAGCATATGGACAAGGACGTTTACCGCCGCAAACTTGCTGACTTAACTCAAACCTATGATCAGGTATTAGTGCGTTTACAGAAAGTCATCATGGAGGATAAGTAAATGACAAAAGTACGGATTTTCGTTACCTATAAGCAATCAGTGTTTGATCCTCAAGGTGAAACCATTAAAGATGCTATTCACACTCTTGGCCACGATGACGTTAAGGACGTTCAAGTTGGTAAATTCTTTGATGTTAATGTTGATGGCTCTGGGAACACTGTTGAAAAAACGATCAAGGAAATTGCGGATCAATTATTGGTTAACTTCAATATGGAAACCTACACATACCAAGTGATGGAGGAAGAATAAATGAAGATTGCGGTGGTTGTTTTTCCTGGTTCGAACTGTGATGTTGATCTCTACGAAGCATTGCACTCAGTATGTCATGCAGATGTTGAATATGTTTCGCATCGTGAAAAGACCTTGGCAGGATTTGATGCGGTAATGCTCCCGGGCGGATTCTCCTATGGTGACTATTTACGGGCTGGTGCAATTGCTCGTTTTACTAATATCATGCCAGCAGTAATTAAGATGGCAGAGGAAGGAAAACCTGTTTTTGGAACTTGCAATGGTTTTCAAATTTTAACCGAAGTTGGTCTCCTTCCGGGAGCGTTAAAACGGAATGATAGCCAGAAGTTTATCTGCAAAACAGTTCCATTAGAAGTAGTTAACAACCAGACGATGTTTACCCAGCGATATCAAGAACACGAGCGGATTGACTTACCAATTGCTCATGCAGATGGAAGCTATTTTGCGGATCAGAAAACCCTAGACCGACTTGAGAAAAATCACCAAGTTGTCTTTCGGTATGCTGAAGAAAATCCTAATGGTAGTTTACGTAACATTGCGGGAATTACTAATGAACGGGGAAACGTTTTAGGGATGATGCCTCATCCAGAACGAGCAGTTGAAGCAATCCTTGGTAATACGGATGGCCTTCGCCTATTTAAGTCACTATTAACAACTAGTAAGGCAAAAGTGGAGGAATAAGTTATGAAACAGGCAATGACTCCTGAAGAGATCAAAAAACAAAAACCGTACCTTGATTGGAGTTTAAGCGAAGACGAATATAACTACATTAGCGAAAAGCTTCTTGGTCGCTTGCCAAACTATACTGAAACAGGACTATTTGCTGCAATGTGGAGTGAACATTGTTCTTATAAGAAATCGAAGCCTGTTTTACGGCTCTTTCCAAATAAAAACTCACGGGTTCTTCAAGGACCTGGTGAAGGAGCAGGGGTTGTTGATATTGATGATGGTCAAGCTGTCGTGTTTAAAGCAGAAAGTCATAACCACCCGACGACGGTCGAACCTTACCAGGGGGCCGCAACTGGAGTAGGCGGGATCCTCCGTGACATCTTTAGTATGGGCGCCCGACCGGTGGCTTCTCTAGACTCGCTTCATTTTGGGGAGCTAACTGATCCTAAAACAAAGATGAAGGTTAACGATACCGTTCGGGGAATCGGTGACTACGGTAACTGTATGGGGATTCCGACAATTGCTGGTGAAACAACCTTTGACCCGTGTTATCAAGGTAACGTTCTGTGTAACGCAATGAGTGTTGGCCTGATGGACCAGAAGGATATCCAAAAGGGGAAGGCCGCTGGGATCGGTAACGCCGTAATGTACGTTGGCGCTAAGACAGGGCGAGATGGAATTCACGGGGCGACCTTTGCTTCAGCTGACTTTAGTGACGAACATGCTACGCAACGTTCCGCTGTTCAAGTTGGGGATCCATTTATGGAAAAGCTCCTTCTCGAAGCCTGCCTGGAAGTGATTACCCAGCATCCCGATTGGCTGGTTGGGATTCAGGATATGGGAGCTGCGGGAATCGTTTCTTCTAGTGCGGAAATGGCTGCTGAAGGGAAGAGTGGGATGGAACTCAATCTTGACCTCGTTCCACAACGGGAACCGAACATGTCCGCATACGAAATTATGTTGAGCGAGTCTCAAGAACGGATGCTCCTGTGCGTAAATAAGGGTTATGAAGAAGATATTAAGGAGATCTTCAGTTTTTACGATTTAGAAGCAGTGACGATTGGCCGAATTACGTCAGGAAACGATTATGTCCTTTACCATGACGGACAAGAAGTCTGCAATATCCCGGTTTCTAGTTTGACCGATGATGTTTTGGAAGAGACGAGTACTGAAAAGAAACCTGAACGGATTACGAAAGCAGAAAAACAACCAGCGTGGTTTCCTGAAATCACTGATGCTGAGCAGGTTTTACGTGACTTACTCCAGCAATCAACAATCGCTGATAAGAGCGTCTTTTACCGCCAATATGATTCGCAAGTCCGGACAAGTACTGTTATGGGTCCCGGGAGTGATGCTGGGGTTTTGCGAATTCGTGGTACTCGGAAGGGCCTTTCAATGACAACGGATGGGAATGGGCGTTTTGTCTACCTCAGCCCTCAAATTGGTGGTCAAATAGCCCTTGTGGAAGCTGCTGCTAATATCATCACCAGTGGTGCGGAACCTTTAGCGATTACCGACTGTTTAAATTATGGTGATCCCAATGACCCTGAAATCTTCTGGGAACTTCACCAGTCGGTTAAGGGGATGGCTGAAGCTTGCCGAGTGTTTGATACTCCGGTTATTTCCGGGAATGTTTCCTTATATAACGAAAATAACGGTAAGGCAATCCACCCGACGCCAATGGTCGGCATGGTCGGTCTAGTTAAAAATATCGACCGGGTCATCCCGATGGCTGCCCAAACTGCTGGTGACCAAGTCTACCTCATTGGGAAGACCGGCAATGACTTTGCTGGTTCTGAATTGCAGAAAATGTTGACCGGTGAGATTAATGGGAACCTTAATTCACTAGACTTGGACCATATCCATAACTATATGAACCGGCTTTTGGGTGAAATGCAGGCTGGTAATGTCGCAAGTGCCCATGATCTTAGTGAGGGAGGGCTTGGAGTTAGTCTTGCCGAGGCTCTCTTTAAGACTGACTTAGGGATGGATCTTAACCTCCGCCACTTATCATCAGCTCAACTATTTAGTGAAACACCAGGACGATTTGTAGTTACTGTCCCGTCTGAGAAGGTCACAGAATTTGAAGAAGCTATGAGTGATGATGCTACATTTATCGGCAAGGTTACTAATTCTCATTGGCTTGAAGTCCATCTTACTGATGCTGAAATTAACCAAAATGTTACCGAATTACAAAAATTATGGGAGGAGGCTATTTCGTGCCAACTGAAATCAAAGGATTAAATGAAGAGTGTGGTGTTTTTGGCATCTTTGGTGTCCCCAACGCGAGCCAATTAACCTATTACGGACTTCATACTCTCCAACATCGTGGTCAAGAAGGGGCTGGAATCGTCTCAACTGATGGACAGGACCTTTACCAACACCGCGATCGTGGGCTTTTGGCAAAAGTGTTTGATAACCCGAACGAGCTAAAACGATTGGTCGGGGATGCAGCGATTGGTCACGTTCGCTATGGTACTAGCGGTCACAATTCAATTGCTAACGTTCAACCATTTCTTTTTCACTTTCATGATGGTGACGTTGCGTTAGCCCACAATGGCAATTTAACCAACGCGGTAACTTTACGGCGGCAGTTAGAGGACGAGGGAGCAGTATTCCAGTCTGATTCTGACACTGAAATCCTGATCCACCTTGTTCGAAAATACATTAACGAAGGCTTTATTCCCGCCCTAAAGAAAAGTTTGAATATCGTTCATGGTGGCTTTGCCTTTCTTCTATTACAAAAGGAACGTTTGGTTGCGGCACTTGATCCAAACGGCATTCGTCCCTTATGTATCGGTCGACTGAAGAGTGGTGCATATGTTGTTGCTAGTGAGACTTGTGCCCTGGATATTGTGAATGCCAGATTTGTTTGTGATGTTCAACCGGGGGAATTAATCGTGATTGATCGTGGTGGCCTACACATTGACCATTACATAACTAAAACTAAGTTGGCAGTTTGCTCGATGGAATACATCTACTTTGCTCGACCAGACTCGATTATTCATGGGGTAACAGTTCACAACGCTCGAAAACAAATGGGGCGGTTACTGGCTAAACAGTACCCAATTGATGCTGACATGGTAATTGGTGTTCCTAATTCTTCATTATCGGCGGCTTCGGGGTATGCCGAAGAGTCAGGATTACCGTATGAGATGGGGCTAATCAAGAGTCAATATGTTGCCCGAACATTTATCCAGCCAACCCAAGCTTTACGTGAACAAGGGGTCCACCTTAAATTATCTGCTGTTTGGGGAGTTGTTGCTGGTAAGCGAGTAATCGTGGTTGACGATTCACTAGTCCGGGGGACGACATCAAAACAGATTGTGAAGATGCTCCGTGAGGCTGGTGCTAAGGAAGTTCACATGTTGATCGCTTCTCCACCATTTAAATTTCCTTGTTTTTATGGGATTGATATTTCGACGCGTTCGGAATTGATGGCTGCACACTATTCGATTTCTGAGATGCGGGATCTAATTGGTGCCGACTCACTTTATTTTCTGAGTGTGGAAAATCTAATTAAGGCAATTAATATTCCAGATGCGGGGGATGCGCCATATGGTGGCTTAACGGTAGCGTATTTTAACGGAGATTATCCGACGCCACTTTATGATTATGAAGATGGCTACTTGAAGTCGTTAAGTGAACAAGAAAAACGGGCACGAAAGGAACAAATGTCATGAATCGTTATCAAGAGGCTGGCGTTGACGTTAACGCTGGATATGAATTGGTTAGGCAAATTAAAACAGCGGTAAAATCAACTGCTCGCCCTGGTGTCGTGGGTGATCTCGGAAGCTTTGGTGGAATGTTTGATCTCGGAAAATTACCTACAAAGCACCCAGTCTTAGTTTCTGGAACGGATGGTGTCGGAACAAAGTTATTAATTGCCCAAAAAATGGGGAAACACGACACGATTGGAATTGATGTTGTTGCCATGTGTGTCAATGACGTCTTGGCTCAGGGTGCGGAGCCACTATTTTTCCTTGATTATATTGCCACTGGCCATAACGAACCGAAAAAGATGGCTGAGATTGTTAGCGGGGTTGCGGCTGGCTGTCGTGATGCCGGGGCAGCCCTAATTGGTGGTGAAACCGCAGAAATGCCGGATATGTATTCTAAAGAAGAATATGACTTGGCGGGAACCGTTGTCGGGGTTGCAGAAAAAGATGATCTTTTAACGGCTTCTCAACCACAGGCAGGGGATGTTCTTGTGGGCTTACCGTCTAGTGGCCTCCATTCCAATGGCTTTAGTCTTGTTCGTCAGATCTTATTTAAGGACCACCAAGTTCGACTTAACGATCGTCCTACGGAACTTAAAGGTGAAGCGATTGGCAAAGCAATTCTTAAGCCAACCCGGATTTATGTTCGCCAAGTCCTTCCCCTGGTTCAGCAAAAATTCGTAAGCGGCATTAGCCACATTACGGGTGGGGGATTAATTGAAAATGTTCCCCGGATGATTGGTGATGAACTTCAAGCGGTAATTGATTATAGTTCCTGGCCAACTCCACAGATTTTTAACTATTTAAAAGAACTAGGGAAATTACCATTAGCTGATTGTTTACAGACATTTAACATGGGGATTGGCTTAGTCTTGGCGGTTAGTCCAAAAAATGTTGAAAAAGTACAGGCAGGATTGAAAGCTGTGGATGAGCTAAACTACGTGATTGGAAAGTTGCGTCGACGTCCAGATAATGGGGAAAAGGTTGAAATTAGGTGAAGTTAAAGATGAAAATTGCCATTTTGGTGTCCGGAAACGGGACAAACTTTGAAGTGTTAGCGAAGCATTTCAAAACTGGGGACATTCCAGGCCAACTAACGCTTTTGTTTTGTAACCACCCGGATGCACCAGTGATGGAGCGGGCTAAACGATTAGGGATTCCTGCTAAAAGTTTTACGGTCAAATCCTGTGGTGGAAAAGAAGAATATGAAAAACGCCTTTTACAGTTGCTGCAAAAAGAGCAAATCGACTTTATTATCCTTGCAGGCTACCTACGGGTTGTTGGACCGACAATTCTTGAGCGCTATGAACGCCGGATTGTAAACCTCCACCCTGCTTGGTTGCCTGAGTATCCGGGGTTACATTCGATTGAGCGAGCCTTTAATGATCGTAAAAAGCAAACGGGAGTAACTGTTCACTACATTGATTCCGGTTTAGATACTGGACCGATTATCGCCCAGCGTCGCGTGCCAATCTTGGCTACTGATACCATTGATAGTTTGGAAGCCCGGATTCATGAGACAGAACACCAATTATACCCTGAAGCAGTGAAACAAGTTTTGACAGAATTAGAAAAGGAGAATTGATTCATGAAGCGTGCATTAGTAAGTGTTTCTGACAAGACAAACCTGGTCCCCTTTGTAAAGGGGCTTGAAGATAGCGGCTTTGAGATTGTTTCTACTGGTGGAACAAAGAAGGTCCTCGACGATGCGGGAATCCATACTATTAGTATTGAAGATGTTACTCATTTTCCGGAAATTCTTGATGGTCGGGTAAAGACATTAAACCCTTACGTCCATGGTGGCTTATTAGCACGGCGAGAACTTCCTGAGCACTTAGCAACCCTAAAGAAACTGAACATTACACCGATTGACCTTGTTTGTGTGAACCTCTACCCGTTCAAAGAAACAGTTGAAAAACCAAATGTTAAGCTTACGGATGCAATTGAAAATATTGATATTGGTGGTCCAAGCATGCTCCGTTCAGCTGCCAAAAATTACCGTGATGTTACGGTTGTGGTTGACCAATCTGATTATGATCAGGTACTAAGTGAGATTCAGAAAAATGGAACAACTGATTTAGAAACGCGGGCAAAATTAGCTGCCAAGGCTTTTCACCATACTGCCGCTTATGACGCGTTGATTTCTCAATACTTAACTAAGCAAAACGGCCTTGAAGATCCTGAAAAACTGACTTTAACTTGGAACCTAAAAGAAACGATGCGCTATGGTGAAAATAGCCACCAAAAAGCTTGGTTATACCAAGATGCAATCCCTAAGGTCTTTTCTGTTTTGTCTGCTACCCAGCTTCATGGTAAAAAACTTTCCTACAATAATATTAAGGATGTTGATGAAGCACTCCGGTGTATTCGCGAGTTTGATGAACCAACGGTCATTGCAATGAAACACATGAACCCTTGCGGAATTGGCCGTGGTGAAACGCTTGAACAAGCTTGGGACCGGGCTTATGCTGCCGATACCGTTTCGATCTTTGGGGGAGTAATTGCCCTTAACCGAAAAGTTGACTTGGCAACGGCACAAAAAATGCACAAGATTTTTCTTGAAATTGTGATTGCTCCTGGATTTGATGATGACGCTTATGAACTTTTAGCTAAAAAGAAGAACATTCGTCTGCTAAGCCTTGATTTTAGTAAGAAGGATGAACCAACGAAACATGAGGTCGTTTCCGTAATGGGTGGGATGTTGATGCAAGAGCAAGATGTTCTTGAGGAAGATTATCATGACTGGAAATGCGTTACCGAGGTTCAACCAACTGATGAACAGCTGAAGAACTTAATGTTTGCATGGAAGACAGTTAAGCACGCTAAGTCTAATGCGATTGTTGTGGCAAATGATGAACGGACTCTTGGGGTTGGTGAAGGACAACCTAACCGGATTGACTCCTTGAAGATTGCCGTAAAGCATGCGGGAAATGATATTGATGAACGAACCGTCATGGCTTCCGATGCCTTCTTCCCATTTGGAGACTGTGTTGAATATGCCGGTCAACATGGCATCAAAGCTGTTGTCCAACCCGGTGGCTCCATTCGTGACCAAGAATCCATCGACATGGCCAATAGATACGGCATCACCATGGTCCTAACAGGAGTAAGACATTTCAGGCATTAGAGTGTGAGCCAGCAGAGGACTTGCGGAAGGCGAGCGATTTCTCCTGACGAAGGCGTCTTGCGCCTAGGAAGGAGTTTGCTAGTCCTAGCAAGTCCCTGGCGAGCATATTTTGACACAGTAGCCGAGAACACTAGATAAAATAGGAGGACAGGATGACGGATGAAGTTAACTTACTAGTAATTGGCCAAGGAGGTCGCGAATTTGCGATTGCCAAAAAACTAAAGGAAAGTGATGATGTAGCTCACGTTTACTGTGCTCCAGGCAACGTTGGAATGCCTAGTGTGGGGGTTGAAACGGTAAATATTTCTGAGAACGATTTTGCAAGTTTAATCAAGTTTGCCCAAGAACATAATGTTAGATGGACGTTTGTGGGTCCTGAAGAATGCTTAGTTGACGGGATTGTGGATGAATTTCACGCGGCTGGATTAAAAATTTTTGGCCCTGATGCCCGGGCAGCCCAATTAGAAGGTTCTAAAGAATATGCACTAAACTTCATGAATAATTATGGGGTACCCACTGCCGACTATGTTTCTTATCGTGACCAGACAGCCCTTCTTAATAATGTCGATCAATTTGGTTACCCAGTAGTTATTAAAGAAAACGGCCTTGCTGGGGGAAAGGGTGTTGTGATTGCAAAAGATCACGACGAAGCGGTTCAAACGATTAAAGAAATGTTTGCGTCTGGACAGGCACGAATAGTCCTTGAAGAATACTTAAGCGGTCCTGAATATTCAATGTTTATTGTTATTAGTAATGGTCATTACCGAATTCTTCCAATAGCCCAAGATCATAAGCGTGCTTATGATGATGATCGGGGGCCAAATACAGGGGGAATGGGTGCGTACAGTCCACTACCGCAATTATCAGTGAGCGATCGGCAACGAATGATCGATGAAGTAGTTGAACCAACCATTAAAGGATTAGTAAATGGCGGATATCATTATCATGGGGCCCTTTATATCGGTTTAATCCTTACTAAGGATGGTCCAAAAGTGATTGAGTACAATGTTCGTCTAGGTGATCCCGAAACACAAGTAATCTTGCCGCGACTAGAGACAGCTCTTTACCAATTAGTGGATGCCGCGATTGATGATCGACCACTTCCAGAAATTAAAGAAAGTTCAGCAGCTAGTTTTGGTGTTGTACTAGCTTCGCAGGGATATCCGCAGAAACCACTACATGGGCAAAAGGTCACTTTGCCCCTAAATAGTGCAGGAATTGAAATCGATTATGCTAATGTCGCAGGGACGCTTACTGATTTACATGGCGCTGGCGGTCGACTACTGATGATCCTTGCCCAAGGTTCAACTCTCCAGGAAGCTCATGACCGAGTTTATAACTACTTAGAGGAGATACCTCTTGCTGGATGCTTTTACCGCCATGATATTGGTGCAAAAGCTGGGGTGTAACACGGGTTGACACGCCGTAAATAAGAGTGTTTAATTACTACTACATCAGAGGATCGTGTAAAAATAAACGACACGGTTGGATAAGATGAGTCTTATTCAACCGTGTCGCTTTTTGCTAGGAGGAAGAAAATATGATCGGAACAATTGCGAATACGTGTGCAATTTTAGTTGGGACGACAATTGGTTGTGTACTAAAGGGAGGTCTTAAGAAACGCTATCAAGATGCATTATTTGTGGCGATGGGATTAGCGGCTTTAGGGATCGGTTTAGAAAATGCAATTAATAATATGCCTAAAAGTCATTACCCGGTGCTTTTTATCGTCAGTTTAGCTATTGGTGCTGTATTAGGAAATTGGTGGCAAATCGATGCGCGCTTTAACCGACTCATTACTAGTTTTGGTGGTTATTCACAAACAGGTGAAGGGATTGCAACCGGAATCCTCCTTTACTGTATTGGTGCGTTATCAATTGTTGGCCCTGTGATGGCGGCGGTAAAGGGAGACTATACAATGTTATTCACGAATGCGACCCTCGACTTTGTTAGCTCAATGGTGTTTGGAGCAAGCTTTGGTTGGGGGATGCTTGTTTGTGCTCCGGTATTATTCTGTTGGCAGAGGATGATCTATGTTGTCGCAAAATACCTCTCTGCCAGTTTCTTTAGTAGTGCATTAGTAACGGAGATTTCCATTGTCGGTGGCTTTTTGATTGCGACTACAGGAATTTCGTTATTAAAACGTTAAATCTCCTTCCGTCCTTACTAGTTCCGGTCTGTTTATTCATTGGCTTGATGTTATTTTAGTTTTGCTCGCGCTTAATTTCACAAGAACGGGATTTCCCCTATTGGAATTTTGTGGTGTTTGGATTAAAATGATTAAGTAATGCTGTATAGTATAGCGATTTTAAGAAGAAAGAGGTCATTAGAACATGGCAAAACTAGTTTTAATTCGTCACGGCCAAAGTGAATGGAACTTATCTAACCAATTCACTGGTTGGGTTGATGTTGACTTAAGTGAAAAGGGTGTTGAACAAGCTAAGAATGCTGGTAAGGCCCTTAAGGAACATGGAATTGAATTTGACTATGCATACACTTCAGTATTGAAGCGTGCGATCAAGACTTTGCACTACGCTCTTGAAGAATGTGACCAACTTTGGATTCCAGAAACCAAGACTTGGCGTTTGAACGAACGTCACTATGGTGCACTCCAAGGTCACAATAAGAAGAAGGCTGCTGAAAAGTATGGTGACGAACAAGTTCACATTTGGCGTCGTTCATACGATGTTTTACCTCCATTGCTGAGTGCCGATGACGAAGGTTCTGCTGCTAAGGACCGTCGTTACGCTAACTTAGACCCACGTGCTATTCCTGGTGGTGAAAACTTGAAGGTTACCTTGGAACGGGTTATTCCTTTGTGGCAAGATGAAATTGCTCCAAAGCTTCTTGATGGTAAGAACGTTATCATCGCTGCCCACGGTAACTCTCTTCGTGCTTTGAGCAAGTACATCGAAAATATTTCTGACGAAGATATCATGAACCTCGAAATGGCTACTGGTCAACCAGTTGTTTATGACTTCGATGAAAAGCTTAATGTTTTGAGCAAGGAAAAATACTAAAAAATAGTAAAGAGACTGGAAATTATCCAGTCTCTTTACTATTTTTTAGGATAATACTGCAATAACTCAGTAGCTGGCTGGCAGTTCAAACGCTGATAAATCAGCATTTGACCAACCTAGCCATCCTTGCGGAGGTGGGACTACGAACTAGTCAAGCTAGTTCTGTCCCACTCTCTTTTTGTATATTATGCCAAGTAAATAATTGACGGATTCTAGGATAATATGAAGAAAATGTCATTATAATAATCGCATAGAAAAATATTAATTATTAATTTTGGAGATTTAAATTAGTAAGGCTTATTGCTTGTATAACTTAAACATTAAAAATATAATAATAAGTGTAAAGAATATATCTCAGGAGGTTATTATTATGGCTGATTATGCAAAACGTCAATTAAAAGCATTAGATCGGATTGCTAAGAAGATTGCAGATGCTGAGGGTCACTTAACACGAATTGAAGATAGTGTTGATAACGAAAAGCACCACACTGCTCAACATGAAACAATCAAGGACATTAAGTCGATTCTTAAGCATGCTCAAAAGGTTGACAAGTATGACGACAAGCTTGAGCGAGTTGCTGGTGAGGGTCGTAAGGATCCTGCTGAAAACCACTACATCTACATGGAAGATGAAGAGCCTGTTATCAAGGACTTAAAGAAAGGCTTTGAAGAACTCGAAAAGCAACTTGACGACTTAGACGAAAGCAAGGGTGGCAAGATTAAGGCCTTCCGTGCTGAACACGGCTACCTCGAAAAGGCTCAGAAGATTCTAAAGAACGCAGGTAAGTTAGACTAAAATTATTTGGCATAATTGAACATTTATCCAGTCGAGGTTAGTTTGAAATGGGCTAGCCCCGATTTTTTAAACAGAAAAAATACGAACTATTTTGCCTTAAATACTTGCTCATCAATTATTTATCCATATATTTAATCTGATTTCATTGAATAATATCCGGAAACGGAGTATATTATGGCTGTTGGGGTAGGAATTACCGAGTTATTGTCCAGCGGAACGGAATGTGAACGTTGGAAGGAGGCTCTTGCCGCTTGATAATTCCGCATTCACCACAAAGACACTTGTCAATGTGTTCCCTAACGAAATAAATTTTATATAGGGAGTGGATTGAGATGTCCTCAATTTTATCTTTTGCTGGACCACGTTTTACTACTAAGCGGCTTACACTTGCCGGGATGCTGATTGCTCTTGAGGTGATTTTGGAGAAAATTTCCATTGGTAACCCGATGATCCTAAAGTTTGGCTTTGGCTTTATTGCTACCGCATTGATCGGTTATTATCTTGGACCATGGATTGGTGGTTGGGCGATGGTAGTTAATGATATTATCAGTAATACCATTCTTAATTCAGGAACAGCCTTTTTCCCTGGCTTTACACTTTCGGCCTTCGCTTCTGGAGTACTTGCCGGGATGTTCCTGTATAACCAGAAAATTACGTGGCAACGGGCGTTAGTATATGAATTCTTTCAAATCTTGATTACTAACGTTGTTTTTACGACTCTTTGGATTTATATTATGAGTCTAAATTCCGGAAGTACCGGAAGAACATTTTGGGCCCTTTTGCTTATTCGCTTACCCAAAGAAGTTATTACTTGGCCGTTAGAAGG
Source organism: Limosilactobacillus agrestimuris (assembly GCF_943193105.1). NCBI lineage: Bacteria > Bacillati > Bacillota > Bacilli > Lactobacillales > Lactobacillaceae > Limosilactobacillus > Limosilactobacillus agrestimuris. Next base: position 3,731 of record NZ_CALPCW010000002.1, on the reverse strand, counting down.
AATTATTGTTTTCTTTATCCTTAGGCGACTGAGTCAAATTTATAGTAGTACAAAGATGAGTTAACGAAGAAAATGGCCTTTAGTGTTTGAAGATTCGAATGCTAAGGGCCTTTATGAATTTTTTATGAAAAAAGCGACTTGAAAATTGAGCTTTGTTCTTTTTATGTTATGATGAAAAATATATTCTGAAATAATTGGAGAGAGTATTAAATGAAGAAACGTTATCATTTGTCCTTAAAGCAGTTTATTCATGACTTGAAGGGACTGGTTAAGCCACATTACCAAGCGTCAATGTGGCCACTCGGCGGAGTAATGATTATTTTCCTTGCGTTATCATTTATCGTTGGTTACTTTGCCCAGGGAATTTTGAGTTCAATGGGAATGGCCATGATGATGATTATGTATGGGATGGCATCACCTGCAGCAATTGGGTTGGCATTGCTTGAATTGCTGATTGCAATCATTATTCTAATTGCATTGTCATTCTTCTATTCATTCTTTACTACCGCTGCACAATTTAATTATCAAGATAAGGTTCGTCATCCTGAACAAATTGTGAGTGCTGGTTCAGTATGGATGCATTACAAGCACTTGCGGAAGAATCAATTATGGCGAATCATCCTTTATACAGGTTTGTTTGTATTCCTCTGGAGCCTACCATTAGATATTATCGGTGGCCTTGTTGCTAAGAACCAAGCCTTAGTAATTGTTTGCCGGATTTTAAATGATATTGTGATGGCATGGAAAGGGATTGAGTATTCACAGGCAAACTTCCTTTACCGTGATCGTCAACCACAATTTCTTGGTCAATCAATGCGTTATGCCCTAACTGCTAGTCGACGGTTTATGGGTGGCCGGAAGTGGAACTACTTGTTAATTATGCTTGTAGTTATTTTCATCCCAATGGTTATCTGGGAAGTAATCTTCGGTGCTTTAGCTTACTGGGGAATCTACACTGCAACGTACCCATTAGTATATGTTGGATTATTATTGATGATCCTTGGCTTTGCAGCTTACTTGCCAGTAATTTTCGCCAGTGGTGCTCTTTACTATGAAGAAGCAAAGAAGACTGCTAATCTTGATGAAGACTTTGCCGGAACATTCAAACCAGTTGCTGAATTAACTGGGGAAGCTTATGTTCATGAAGTCTACACACCAAAGAAGACGAAAAAAGATAAGGCTAAGCAAAATAAACAGAAACAAGAAAAGTAAATAATTATTAAATTAGAGGCTGATGGAAAAACACTTTTCCACCGGCCTCTTTTAGCTTGACAAAGGGTTACTTATCTCGGTACAATAACGGCAACAAATAAAGGCATTGAGGTAATTTAGTAGTCGACTAATCAGTCATCTAGAGATCAGGTGGTTGCTGGAAACCTGACAAGGTTAGCTGACGAATTACACTTACTGAGCTTTTCAATTATGAACGGATCGTCTCGTTATCGACTAGAGAGGTAATTACTTAAAGTAGTTACAATTCAAGGTGGTAACGCGGTAAATCGTCCCTGACTTCGTTATGAAGTTGGGGATTTTTTTAATCCATTATATTAGGAGGCAGATATTAATGAACATTATTGATGAACTCGAATGGCGTGGTGCGATTAACCAAACCACTGATAAGGAAGCACTAAAGGAATTAACTGAAAATAAAAACATCGGCTTATACTGTGGAACAGATCCAACAGGGGACAGTCTCCATATTGGTCACTTGATCCCATTTATGATTTTGAAACGGTTCCAACTTGCTGGACATCACCCGGTAATTATTATCGGTGGTGGGACTGGTGCAATTGGTGATCCATCTGGCCGGAAGACTGAACGGACTCTTCAAACTGAATCTCAATTGGAACATAATAAGAAGGCATTGACCGAACAGATGAAGAAACTCTTCGGCACTGAAAACTTCACTATTGTTGATAACTATACTTGGTTAAAGAACTTTACCATGATTGACTTCTTACGTGACTTTGGGAAGCTCTTTAATGTTAATACCATGTTAAATAAGGAAGTTGTTGCTAGTCGACTTGCTTCAGGAATTTCCTTTACTGAGTTTACCTATCAAATTCTTCAAGCGGTTGATTTTCTGCACCTTTACCAAAATAATAATGTTCAACTTGAAATTGGTGGTTCCGATCAATGGGGAAACATTACTGCTGGGATCGATTTAATTCATAAGGTAGAAGGACCAGATGCAAAGGTATATGGCTTGACGATTCCGTTGATGCTTAAGGCTGACGGGACAAAGTTTGGTAAGACTGCTGGTGGTGCTATTTGGCTTGATCCAAAGAAGACTTCACCATACGAGTTCTACCAATTCTGGATTAATCAAGATGACCGTGATGTTGTTAAATACCTTAAATACTTCACCTTCTTATCTAAAGATGAAATTGATGAGTTGGCAGAAAAGGTTAAGAAGGAGCCGTGGAAGCGTGAAGCTCAACGTCGCTTAGCTGAAGAAGTTACTAAGTTTGTTCATGGTGAAGAAGGGTTAGCTGAAGCACAACGGATTACAAAAGCATTGTTCTCTGGGGATGTTGCTGACTTAACCACTGAGGAGATTGAACAAGCCTTTAGCAATGTTCCTTCTGTAGAGGTAACTAATGAAAAGAAGAATATCATTCTCTGGTTAGTTGACGATACAAAGATTGAACCATCACGTCGTCAGGCACGTCAGGATGTCGAGAATGGTGCAATTCATATTAACGGTGAAAAAGTAACAGATGTAGATGCGGAAATTGATCCTAACAGTCACTTTGATGGGAAGTTCGTAATTGTTCGCCGTGGTAAGAAGCGCTACTTCCTGGTTCGTGTAAAATAATTTTAAAATTAAATTGTTCTGTTTGTGAGTGCTCATGTCATGGATTTGACGAGCACTTTTCATTTTACACTATTATTTGTTAACTATTTAGTGGAAATTATCATAATTGTTCGGCAATGTTGATAATGTATGAAAAATATTTCATATTTATTGTTGACGAAAAGAAAAAAAGAATGTATAGTATAGTTCCTGTTGAGGGAGCAAAGAAATTTGCAATTGTTCAGTCAAACATTTTTATTTCAAGAAAAGTGTTGACTCTTTCTCAATGGGATGGTATATTATAAAAGCTGCTTATTTGAACAACTATTTTTAATTGATTGAAATTAATTAAAAATAGTTGTTGACCTTAAAGTGAGCGTGTGATATAATAATAAATGTTGTTTAGCTCCTTAGCTAAACAAGGTAGACCTTTGAAAACTGAACAAAGTTTCGACGAATCAAATGTGTAGGGTCTTCAATCATTATGATTTGAAGCAAAAACATTTGCGAAGTCAATTCGCTTAATTAATTTGAATTAGAGCTATTCAAGTTCTTATATTTTATATGAGAGTTTGATCCTGGCTCAGGATGAACGCCGGCGGTGTGCCTAATACATGCAAGTCGAGCGCACTGGCCCAACTGATATGACGTGCTTGCACTGATTTGACGTTGGATTCCCAGTGAGCGGCGGACGGGTGAGTAACACGTGGGCAACCTGCCCTGAAGCGGGGGATAACATCTGGAAACAGGTGCTAATACCGCATAACAACGAAAACCACATGGTTTTCGTTTCAAAGATGGTTTCGGCTATCACTTCAGGATGGGCCCGCGGTGCATTAGCTAGTTGGTAAGGTAATGGCTTACCAAGGCGATGATGCATAGCCGAGTTGAGAGACTGATCGGCCACAATGGAACTGAGACACGGTCCATACTC